>CAIUQW010000086.1 GCA_903901395.1 uncultured Chlorobiales bacterium
CCAAAAGCACGCCGTCGCGGCCCATGCCTTTGGAGTATTCGCCAAACGGCACGAAGTGCCCCTTGACGACGCCCGTGAACTCCCTGCCAAAGCGCTCCCGGAAAAAGGTATTGAAAATCGCCTTGAAATCACGGTTCTTCGAATACAATCCTCCGATGCCAATCACGATTTCGTCATTTCTTGGAAAAATCCAGCCGTAACCCTACTCGATGGAACTTAAATAGATCTCCGGTTCGGCGACCTTGCGAGAGAGATCGGACACGGGAAAAACCACTTCGAGCGCAAACGCCTTGCCATTCCTGCTCGTTTTGCCGTTGTGGATGGCATTGGCGACAACGCTGTTCACGCCATCCGCGCCGATCAGATATCGATACGCTATTTCCTTTCCAGAGCGCAACTTGCAGACGCAATTCCGTGTATCGACCGCTGTCACCCTGTCGCCGTGGAGAAGCTCCGCGCCGGACGATTTTGCCTTGTCGATGAGGCGGGCGTCGAACCGGTAACGGTCGCAGACATACAGCTCGCCGTAGTTTTCGATGGCGTTGACCAGGCGCTCGCCATCAAAAAATTTCGCCCCGGCGCAGCGGTATTCGTGCAATTCATCCCACCCCGGCCCAAAAATCTCGGCGTAGTTTTTCTTCGCCCGTTGCGTCAGCAAACCACCGCAAAGCTTCGGGCGGGGAAACAGGAATCGATCCACAACGCAAACATCGACCCCGCTCTTCGCAAGCGTATGCGCGGCAGATGAACCCGCAGGCCCCCCGCCAACGATAACCGCCGTGTAGTGGTTTTTCATGCTTTTTCAACGGTGAATGCTCGATGACAAGAGAAGATAGGGCTTCCGGAGTGAATGGATCGAACAAAAAATGCGCGCTCGTCGATGAGGGCGAACACGCAGGTTCGTATAGCTTTCACACCAGCCCTTCATCGCGGAGTTTGTCGAGCTGGTCGCGGAATTGCTTTTGCAGGTCGGCGATGGATTCGTATTGCGTGTGGTAGTGGCCAAGGTCGCCGAGCTTTTTCTGGAAGTTCCAGAGCGACAACAGGTCGTCGCGGTGGCTTGAGCTGGTTGAGACCGAGGCTTGTTTGAACCAGGTATAGATCAGCGGCTTGCCGGTGTCTTTGAAAGTTTGGTGAGCGACATCGAACTCTTCTTCAGTGTATTTACCGGTTTTGGTTTTGAAGAGGCTGACGAAGAGATCGCAATTGCGGATTTCTTCGTTGTAGTCGTTCTGCATCCGGGTGCCGGACATCGCGTCGAGGAAATTCTCCCAGCGGACAATTTCCAGATAAAGTCCCACTTTTCGCAACCGGTCGTTCTGTTGGCGGCAATAGAGGTCGAAGGCGTCTCGGTCTTCGCGCAGTTCAGATGATGAGGCGAGGAAGATTCGGACAGTTTTGTGCTCAATGCTACCATTTTTGAAAGATTTTTTCGACCTCCCTTTTGCTCTCTCGGCTTCAACTTCCGGCAATAAATCCTGCTGTGCCTCTTTTAGCCAAAGCTTCAAATCCATTCCCTCCAGCAGCTCAATGACGCTGACGTCGTAGTATTCGGGCGGTTTGGGGCATTCGATGGTCAGCTTGCCTCGATTTTTGCGGTCGATCAGCTCTTTTTGTTCAAACATGGCTGGCTTTTTGAGACCTTGGCAAGTTTTGCAGATGCAGGGCACCAGTTTGCTGATTTTGTCTTTAAGACCTCTGAAACTATCATTGAGGGCGTCGAGGTCGCTTGCGATGACGCTCAGGAGCGTTTTCTGTTCATCTCCTCGACTGCGTAGACCGATTTCATTGCCTTTTATGGTTGTTTCCACGAGCACCTGCGTCTCGCTATGCTCGAAGAGCACACCGTGCGACCAGCAAAGGTTAGGCTGTTTGACGAAGCGATGCATACGCACCATGAGGCGGCTGACGAGGCCGCGGGGCAAAAATTCGTAGCGGTATGTTAGCACAAGATCACCTGTTTTCGCCCATTCGCTGAGTTCCGACGGTTTGGACGGTGACAGGTGTTGCGGAACCAGCCAGGTCTCTTCGTGCATATCGGGCAGTCGGTAGGCCAGCTCGAAGCGCTCCATCAGGGCGCGAAGCTCAACATCCTTGCTTGCATAGCCCTTGTCAGCCCACAGCCGGTCGCAATCGCTCACCGTGAACCGTCCCCGATTGGCCTTGACCTCTTCATCGTCAAGGATACGGAACACAGCATCCGTCACCCATTTGTTTTGCAGGAACACCGTCCGTCGAAGTTCAGGTGGCGACTGGAAGTGCAGGAATACTCCAAGGTCGTGAAAATACTGACTCAAATGCAGAGCTTTTTTTAGATCCAGCTTGAGATAGTTTTTATAAACGGTAAAGTACTCGTCGAGTGAGATGTATGGATGGATTTGTGCTAACTTTTCCAACTTCTCGCGAATATTGACCCACTTCGCCGGCACCTCATCACCGATATGTTTCAACCCCTGTGCGAAATGCTCCACTGCTTTGCGCAGACCGTCTGCCGAGTTCTTATACTCCAGATTGCCCCTGTAAAAATCCTTGACATTGACAAACCGCCCCTTGATACCTGCTTTATCGATTGTTTTGCTCCGGTTCCCCTTCTCGTTCTGGAAAATCAACAGAGGGCTTCCCTCACTTAGCGTTTCTACCACCTCCAGCCAGAACTTGAAACCGTCATCATGGATTGATTTGTGATCGGTGCGCGTATCATCAACAAGCAGATAAAGTGAACGTTTGGTCAAAAAAAACTGGTGAGTAGCATGGTATATTTGCTGACCACCGAAGTCCCATGCATTGAGCCGAAAGATTCGGCCGCTGTCGATGTGAAACTCATGACTGTAAATATCAATCCCACGAGTGGTTTCATCTTCTTTTGGAAGATTCATTTCCGGTTTGAACATACGCCTGAGCAGGCTGGTTTTTCCTGCACCGCCTTCTCCTACAATCAGCAATTTTGCTTCGTACAATCGATCAGTTCCTTGATCTTCAATTTCACGGAAGTAGTTTAGCACTGCATCGGAACCCTGGTCAACGATTTCCGGTGAGGGGTTCACAACCGGGCAATCCTTTACATAAATCCCCAAGCCATCCCATGAATTTTGAGACCATTTTACAGGTACTTCAGACAAGATCAACGTTTTAAGATGCAATAGATCTGTAACTTTGGTTCTCCAAAGATTAAGCGTAATGAGCCGAGCAAGATGTATTCCAATCGCCTCAGCACCAGTATCACCAATCTCGTTGAGTGCTAAATTAAGCGAGGTAAGCTGATTTAGATGAATAGCAATTGCCTCAGCACCAGCATCACCGATATCAGTGAGCGCTAAATCAAGCGAAGTAAGCAAGCTTAGATGAACAGCAATTGCTTCAGCTCCGGCATTTCCAATCTTGTTGCCACTCAGATCGAGTGAAGTGAGTCGTTGGAGAAACCTAGCAATTTTCTCTGCTCCGGTATCACCAATCTCGTTGCTACTCAAGTAAAGCGAGGTGAGTAGACTTAAATGTTTGGCAATTGACTCAGTACCAGTATCGCCAATCTTGTTCCTGCTCAGGTCAAGCGAGGTAAGCCGATTAAGATGAACAGCAATTGCTTCAGCTCCAGCATTTCCAATCTCGTTACCACTCAGATCGAGTGAAGTGAGTCGTTGGAGAAACCTAGCAATTTTCTCTGCTCCGATATCACCAATCTTGTTGTTACTCAAGTTAAGAGAAGTGATTTTGCTGAAATGTTCAGCAATTTTTTCAGCACCAGCATCGTCAATATTGTTTTCGCTAAAATGGAGTGAGGTGAGCTGACTAAAGGGAAAAAACTCTAGGGGAATTTCTGATAATCGTTCGCTCAGTTGAAACACAAATGGATATTCTTGCAGTGCTTGGGGCCAATTGTCAACAGTTGCGGAAAGCCAGACTCGTGGTCCGATCAATGCTAAATGTGTCGTTTTTTCAACATCAAGCTGACTTAGCACTTTCGGCAACAATTCCGGAGTGATTCGTTTTATTCTCGGTTTTTGTTTCATTTCACTCTTGGTTTTGAACACGGCTAATCTATTAATCTTTGCAGAAATATACACCAATAGTTTGAGTTAATCGCCTCTCATTACTCTGAAGTCTTCCGATACCGGATCACGGCCAACGCCAGCATCACCACGGCCTCCGTTCCGAGAATCCAGAACGGCCCTGCAATATCGCCAAGATACGACCCTTTCAGCATCACCCTTCGCATGATGTCAACGAAGTGGCGGACTGGGTTGGTGAGGGTGAACTCCTTGCTCGCATAGATTTCCGAAAGCTCCGCCGATAGGTGCAGAAGCTCGCTGTTCGGAAACAATTTCGCCCCATCGGGCGTCAGGCGAAGCGGCGGCGCGTGGTTCATGGGCGTATTGGGAAGAGGGTGGAATTTCCGTTATGAGGAAATATAGGCAATACGCTGTTTTTCTCTCTTGGCTAAGGGCGAGTTTTTTGCCAGTGGGCATAGACTTTGCCATGTAAAGTTCTTTGCGGTTACAGCCCCCAAAAACCGCTGAATGATTGTCCACATAGTCCATTTCGTCCACAGTATCCACAAAGAGCGAATTGTTTGCCGGTTCAGGGCGGGCACAAGACCCGCCCCTACAAAAACCAAACCCGAACGCGGGCGCACGCCATGCGCCCCTACGAAAATCACAACCTCCGGCAAATCGTGCATTACCGTACGCCGCGCCAATTAACAAATGCGGGCTGTTCGCGAACCGCCCCTACGAAGACACAATAAATCATGCCGCCCCGATAAGTCGGGACGGCGCTCCCGGCACGGCCATGCGCCCCTACAAAAACCAACCTCCGGCAAACACACCCACCCCCGGCGCTCTCCGCCATTGTCAATTGTCCACTATCAACTGTCAACTATCTTCCGTATTTTCCCCCCAAAACAATTTCAGGGGCTTCCCTGCCCCGCAACTTTCATAGCGTTACTTTACCATGTCCGATCAGTCCAATCAGAAAGAGCTTCTTTGGCAGAGCCGTTTTTCGGAACCGTTTGACCGGGAGGCGCTGAAATTCTCCTCATCGGTGCATGTGGACGGCCTGCTCTATCGCGAGGATATACAAGGTTCTCTGGCCCATGCGACCATGCTTGGCGAGCAGGGAATCATCTCTGCGGAGGAGGCCGGGCAGATCGTCGCCGGGCTGAAGGCGGTCGAGAAGGAGATCGAGTCGGGCGCTTTGGTGCCGGTCTGGGAGGATGAGGATATTCATACGGTGATCGAGAATCGCCTGAAGGAGCTGATCGGCCCGGCGGCGGGCAAGCTGCACTCGGGGCGCAGCCGCAACGACCAGGTGGCGACCGACACGCGGCTCTACCTGCGCCGAAACATCGACCGCATCGGCGAACTGCTCAAGGCGATGCAGGCCACGCTGCTCGACAAGGCGGAGCAGTACAAGCACACCATCATGTTCGGCTACACCCACCTGCAACGCGCGCAACCGATGTCCGCGGGACATTACTACATGGCGTGGCACTCGATGTTCGGACGCGACGCCCAGCGCCTCGCCGACCTCCGCAAGCGGGCCAACGTCTCGCCACTCGGCGCGGCGGCCTTCGCGGGCAGCACGTTGCCGCTCGATCCTGTGCGCTCGGCGGAGCTGCTGGAGTTTGATGGCGTATTCACCAACAGCATCGACGCGGTGAGCGACCGCGACCTGGTGATCGAGTTCGTCTCGGCCTGCTCGATGATCATGATGCACCTGTCGCGCTTCTCGGAGGATGTGATTCTCTGGAGTTCGGCGGAGTTCAACTACCTCTCGATCAGCGACGCCTTCGCCACCGGTTCGTCGATCATGCCGCAGAAGAAGAACGCCGACATCGCCGAGCTGGTGCGCGGCAAGACCGGGCGCGTCTATGGCAACCTGATGAACCTCTTCACCATCATGAAGGGCTTGCCGCTCTCCTACAACCGTGACATGCAGGAGGACAAGCCGCCGCTTTTCGACACCGCCGAAACCACGGCGTCGAGCCTCTCGGTCTTCCGCCGGATGATCGAAAAAACCTGGCTGAACGAGGAGCGCCTCGCCCGCCTCACCGCCGAAGACCTGAGCCTCGCGACCGAGATCGCCGAGTACCTGGTGAAAAAACAGATACCCTTCCGCGACGCCCACCGCATCACCGGCAAGATCGTGGCCTACGCCATCGAACAGGGCAAAACCCTGCCGACGATCTCGCTCGACGAGTACCGCGCCTTCTCGGAAGCCTTTGACGAGGGCATCTACGACGATCTCAAACCCGACGCCAGCGTGAACTCCAAGAAAACCGCCGGAAGCTGCTCGTTCAAATCGGTGGAGGAGCAAATCGCGAAAGCACGAAAAAGCAATAAATAGTTGATAATTGACAGTTGACAGTTGACAGTTGACAGTTAATAATGAAAAAAGCAGGCCACAAAACTGAGCCTGCTTTTTTGATATTGGTTATAGTTTTTTTGCTTTGTGAAGTTCTTTGCAGTATTTCGCCAAAAACAGCAAGTACTCGTCCTCCAATCTTTCGTCCACAAAGTCCACAACGTCCGTGTCAGTCCACGCGAACCGTGAAGTGACACAAGAGCCGCCCCTACGATTCTTCGCCCTCTTCGAGAGCGCCCATCTCTGCGGGAAGACGCTTCGACACCTTCGCGCCGAGTTTGCGAATCTCTTCGGCGCGTCCGGCGAGGTTGCCTCGGCCTTCGGTGAGGCGTTTCATGGCGAGGTCGAAGCTTTCCGAAACGCCGGATAGCTTGCGGCGGGCGTCTGTCATTGCTTCGGCGACCAGCACCACCTGGTCATAAATTCGGCCTGCTTTATCGGCGATCAGTTCGGCGTTGCGGTTTTCGTTTTCGCGCCGCCAGATTTGCGCGATGAGGCGCAAGGTAATCATGAGCGTCGCCGGGCCGGTGACGACGACGTTCTTTCCGGCAAGTTCGTAGAAGAGCGACGGATCGGCCTGCATCGCCGCCTGGTAGGCCGGTTCGAGCGGGATGCACATGATGACGAAGTCGAGCGTACGGTTGCCCCGGAGCGCGGCGTAATCCTTGCGTTCCAGCTCGGCCACGTGCCGCCGCACCGACTGCACGTGCTCGCGTAAAGCCTCGCTTCGGCGGGCCTCGTTCTCCTCGCCGCACCAGCGCTCGTAGGCGGTCAGCGACACCTTGGCATCGACCACCACCGCCTTTTCGCCCGGCAGGTGCACCATGAAATCGGGCCGCACAATGCGCCCGTCGGCGGCGCGGTCGCTCTCCTGCACGGTGTATTCG
>CAIUQW010000087.1 GCA_903901395.1 uncultured Chlorobiales bacterium
GGACTCGAACTCCGGCAGGATCGCCTTGGCGAGCTGCTTGCCAAGCTCCACGCCCCACTGGTCGAAGGAGTTGATGTTCCACACCGCTCCCTGCACGAATACCTTGTGCTCATAGAGCGCAATAAGGCTGCCGAGGTTGAACGGCGTCAGCTCGTCGAGCACAATGGTGTTCGACGGGCGATTGCCGGGGAACACCTTGTGCGGCAACAATTTGGACAGCTCAGCGCCCGCAACTCCCGCGGCTTCGAGTTCCTTGCGCGCCTCCGCCTCGCTCTTGCCGCGCATCAGCGCCTCGGACTGAGCGAAACAGTTCGCCACGAGCACGTCGTGATGCTCGCCCATCGGGTTCTGGCTCTTGAGCGAAACGATGAAATCGACGGGAATGATCTCCGTCCCCTGGTGCAGAAGCTGGAAAAAGGCGTGCTGCGAATTGGTGCCCGGCTCGCCCCAGACCACCGGCCCGGTGGCGTAATCGGTTACCCGCCCGGCGCTGTCCACCCGCTTGCCGTTGCTCTCCATGTCGAGCTGCTGGAGGAAGGCCGGAAAACGGTGCAGATACTGGTCATAAGGAATGACTGCCTGCGAATGCGATCCGAAAAAGTTGTTGTACCAGATGCCGAGCATGGCCAGAACCACCGGCATGTTCTCCTCAAGTGGCGCGCTCAGGAAATGCTCGTCCATGGCGTGCGCTCCTGCGAGCAGCTCGCTGAAGCGGTCAAAGCCTATGTACAGCGCGATGGATAGACCGATGGCCGACCAGAGCGAGTAGCGCCCGCCAACCCAGTCCCAGAAGCGGAACATATTCACCGGATCGATACCGAACTCCTCGACCTTCTCGCGGTTGGTTGAAACCGCCACGAAATGCCTAGCCACATGAGCGAGACTTCCGGCCTTTTCGAGAAACCACGCTCTTGCGCTCATTGCGTTTGCAAGCGTCTCCTGCGTGGTAAAGGTCTTCGAGGCGATGATAAAGAGCGTCGTTTGGGGATCGAGCCTCTTGAGAGTCTCGGCAATATGGGAACCATCGACGTTCGAGACGAAGTGCACGCGCAACTTTCCATGCGCAAACGGCTTCAGCGCCTCGGTGACCATGTAGGGGCCGAGATCCGAACCACCGATGCCAACATTGACTACATCAGTGATACGCTGTCCAGTGTAACCGCGCCATTCACCAGAGATAACTGTATGACAGAATGCCTTCATCTGCTGAAGTACGTCAGCTACTTCAGCGCTTACGTCATCACCGTCAATAATCATGCTGTATCCCGGTGGACGGCGCAATGCGGTATGCAGCACCGCGCGATCCTCGGTGAAATTGATCCGCTCCCCGTCGAACATCCTCCGCCGCTTCTCGTCGATGCCGGAACGGCGCAGCAGCGCCATGAGCAGTTCCAGCGTTCGCGGTGTGATGCAATTTTTGGAGTAGTCGAGATGAATAGAGTCGAGCGAAAGAGAAAAGCGTTCGTGACGCTTAGGATCCTCGCTGAACAGATTGATCATCGTCTGGTTGCGGGTATCCTGATAGTGAGATTCAAGGGCGCTCCATTCGGCGCTGCGAGACAAATCCATGGTCAGCGGGTCGTTAAAACGTTAAACAATCGTTCGTTATTGATTTAATACGGAATATAGCGCAATACCACGACACAACCATCTTCCAGCTTTTCAATCCTGAAATTTTTTACGTAGTGATTGGCCAGAAAAAGTCCACGTCCCGTGGAACCGGTTGCGCTTCGAGCCGATTCAATCGAGGCAATGGCGCTTTCGGAATCGAATCCCTCGCCGCAGTCCCTTACTCTGACCTCCAGATACCGCTCTTCCCCATTCACGCCAGCCTCAAACATCAGAACAATCGGAAGATTTACGTTATCATGATTACCGTGAATCACGGCATTGACGAAAATCTCGTGCATTGCAAGTTCGAGCGCTTCAGTGAACGACTCACTATACCCTTCGATACGGGCAATAGTTCCGATCCATTGCCGAAGCTCCGGACAATGCTCGATCGATGACGGAAAAGAGAGACGGTAGTGACTCGCAATTTTTAGCGTAACGGCATAATTCATTATCAACGAAGTTAACGCCATGTATGGATTCAAGCAAAACAGCCGCGCAAAAGAGACTTCATTTTTTTAGATAAATGCCTTAACAAAATTAAACTATTCTTACGGATTTGTACATTTTTATAATATTTTTATATTAAGGCAGTTACAAGGATTAAACTGTAAGCATGAAACATTAAAGAATCTTCTTTTCAAAACACGATTCAGGCAGAACAAAAACACTTTTAAATTCGCAATGCAGATCGGAATTTGAAAAAAGTCGTCAATAAATAAAAAAATTTTGCACATGTTCTTTCCGGTGCTTCAAAAATTGGGGCACGCATTTACACACACAACCATAACACACACCTAAAACAAGGAGTTAGTGTCAATGAAAAAGACAGCAAAACTGATCGCACTCGCCGTAGCTCTGGTTGCCGGTTTCGGCCCGAGCAATGCAAACGCTGCTGAAGGCTTCAAGCTCGGCGCAGATGTCGTCAGCAGCTATGTCTGGAGGGGTTCTGAGCTTGGCAATTCCTTTGCCGTCCAGCCAAGCCTGTCCTACACATGCAAAAGCGGCCTTTCTGTCGCGGCATGGGGTTCCTATGCGCTTACCGAAAACAACGTCGGCAACCGTTACAAAGAGGTTGACGTCACCGTCAGCATGCCAGTTGGTCCTGTCACCCTTGCCGTCACCGACTACAACATTGACCCGGCAAACGAAAATGCCGACAACGGTGGCGTTTTTGATTACAGAGCTGATGGTGCAAACACCGTCGAAGTCAGCGCCAGCTACAGCAAGGACAATGTTGGCTTGATGGCAGGCGTCTTCGTTGCTGGAAACGATTACAAAAACGCTCTGTACTGCGAAGCCAGCTACCAGTTCTACAACAAGGACGGCTACACCGCCAAAGCGGTTGCCGGCGTTGGCAGCGAAGATTACTATGGCGATTTTGCAGGTGAAAAAAGCGACAAACTCGCGCTGGTCAATACCGGTATCTCTGTCGCCAAAGACCGTTATACCGCTTCAGCCATCTACAATCCGGATAAGGAAGCATCGTTCCTGGTCTTTATGGCCTCTTTCTAAAGGTGTGATCGTTCTTTCATTTTACGGTTAGGTTGAAAGACAAAACAGCAAAAGGAGCTTTTCAGGGCTCCTTTTGTTGTGTATGGGTATCCGTTTTGGACGATTTTCCGATAAAGTACTGATCAGATCGCCTTTTCGTAGATCACGTACTCCTTGTAAGGATCGCCGCCGATTACTTTGGCGAGCTTGCTCATCGCTTCGTTGGATTTGAGCACCCAGCTCATCTCGCTGGCGAACAGGCCGTATTTGCCGCCGTATTCCGAAATTCTCGCATTCATGATGCTGTCGATTCCCTTGTTGCGGTACTCCGGCAACACGCCCATCGTGATGGTTCGGAACATTGAAATATTACGCTTGTACCAGAGATATTTCGCCAGTCCCCACGGCGTAAAAGGATTGCCATTGACGTGTTTCAGCGCCTGGTTGATGTCGGGTAGCGTCAGGGAGAAGCCGATGGTCTTGCCGTGTTTGTCCTCGACGAAGTAGATGAAATGCGGATCGGCGAGCGGCTTGAGGCTTTGGGCGAGAAAATCGAACTCCTTGTCGGTCATCGGCACGAAGCCCCAGTTTTTCTCCCACGCCTTGTTATAGATGTCGCGAATCTTCTCGACCTCGCTGTCGAAGTTTTTCATGTCCATGTCGCGGACAGTCAGCTCCTCGCGCTTCAGCACATGCTGGGCGATTTTGCTCAGGCGACTGATGTCGATCATCTTCTGGTTGATGTACCACGCCAGCAGCTCCTGCCCCACCTTTTGCCCGTTGTTCAGGCATAACTCGTTGTAGTAGTGCGGGTTATAGAGCATCAGGAAAACCGGCGGGCTGTCATACCCTTTCGTCAACATGCCGCACTGGTCGTTCATGGACGGACTGACCGGCCCGCGCATCGTGTCGAGTCCCTTGCTTTTCAGCCACATGGCAGCAGCCTCGAAAAGCGCGTCGGCCACCTTCTGGTCGTTCAGGCACTCGAAAAATCCCCAGAAGCCTACCTTGTCCTGATGAACCTCATTGTGGCGTCGGTTCTGGATCGCAGCGATCGTGCCCGCCATCGCGCCATCCTTCCAGGCCGTGAACATCGCCAGATCGGCATGGTCGTAGAGCGGATACTTCTCGGTATCGAGCGTCTTCATGTAGTCCGAAATCACCGGCGGCACCCAGTTCCTATCGAGTTCCGGGTTTTTTCTGTACACCTTCCACGCAAACTTGATGAACTGCTTGCGTTCATTCTTGGTATTGACGCGCCTGATTTCGATGCTCATGATGGTGGATGGAATGTTGGGGTGGATCAAGCGGCAGGAGTGACTTCGCGAAAAGAGATTCCTGCCGCCGGATAAAGATCATTCAAATGCATGACCCGGTTTGACGCCAGCCGCCTTGAGAATCTTGGCAAGAGGGCAGAAGCCGGTAAAGGCCGCCTGGAAAAGGTTCAGCCCGACAAAGCCGGTGAACCAGAGCCAGTTCTGGTTGTGATAGATGGAGAGCAGGACGCTGGAAAGAACGAAAAATCCCGCGACCGCATAGACAACTCTGTCGATGTTCATAGCCGTACGAAATAGTTTTGGTTGATGTTGATCTCCGAAGCTCCGGCAATCACGCCTTCGAGCGCACCTGCTTCATGAACTCCGCGCCATCGCGAAGCATCTTCTCGGTCTCCTCCCACGAGACGCACTCGTCGGTGATTGAAACACCGTATTGCAACTCTTCCGGCTTCACCGGGAAAGGCTGATTCCCAGAGCAGATGTTACTTTCGATCATAACACCCGCGATGCACTTGTTGCCTTTCTCCTTCTGGGCGAGAATATCCTGCCACACCTTGAGCTGATTGCTGAACTTCTTGCCGGAATTGGCATGACTGCAATCGACCAGCAAGTGCTCCGTCAGCTCGGCTTTGCGAAGCTGCTTTTCGGTCTGGGCGATGCTGTCTGCGTCGTAGTTTGTCTTGTTCGAGCCGCCACGCAGCACGAGATGCCCGAATGGATTGCCCTTGGTCGTGATGACGCTGCTGTGCCCGTCCTGGTCGATACCGAGGAAACTGTGCTGATGCATGGCCGAGCGGATGGCGTCGATGGCCACCTGGAGCCGTCCGTCGGTCGCGTTCTTGAAACCAACCGGCATCGACAGGCCGCTGGCCATCTGGCGGTGCGTCTGCGACTCGATGGTGCGCGCTCCGATAGCCGCCCAGCTGATGAGGTCGGCCACATACTGCGGCGAGATCGGATCGAGAAACTCCGTCGCCGCCGGGAGTCCCATCTCGTTCAGCTCGATCAAAAGCTTGCGGGCGTGGAACAGACCATGCTCGATGTCGTAGGTATCGTTGAGATGCGGATCGTTGATGAACCCCTTCCAGCCGATGGTCGTGCGCGGTTTCTCGAAATAGACGCGCATGATGACGCAGAACTCCGGCTCCAGTTCCTTGCGCAGAGCGAGAAGGCGCGAGGCATACTCACGCGCGGCCTTGATATCATGAATCGAACATGGGCCAACGATGACGAGCATCCTCGAATCCTTGCCGGAAAGAATATCCTCGACCTCATGCCTCGCCTGGCAAACCGTATCGGCTATATGCTCCGTGACGGGCAACTTCTCCTTCAGCGCCCGCGGTGAACTCAGTCTGATGATTCTTGAAACTCGTAAATCCTGTAACTGTTGCATTCGTAGTAGTCAGAAAAATCGTCAATTATACACAATGTGTAGGAAGATAATAAAACAACCAGAATAACCGGAACCATGAGCAGTAAATTCCTCGATGCTCCGGCAAGCCTACAAACAGGAAAACCTGCCACGCTGGCAGGTTCTCCTGTTCCTCCAAAAAGGTATGAAAGAAAGGAGCTTACTCCTTGGTAAAGTCGATGCTCAGCCAGCCGCCATCGAACGAAGCGCCGGTTGACTCCATGCCGGCAAGGAAGATCGGAAGCGCCACGATCTTCTGGTAGTCGCCGATACGGATGGTGAGGTCGTCGCCAAGCTTCATGATCTTCGGCTCCAGACCCATACTCTCCATGAAAGGCAGCTTGACGCGAACCTTGTAGTGGCCGTCCGAGACCTTGTTGATGTTGATCGGATCCTCCTTGAAGAAGATATCGAGCGGGTTCTCGTTGCCGTAAACCTTCTCGCCGACCTTGCGAAGCATTTCGAGACCAACCACCTCGTTGTTGAAGAGCGGCACTTCGGCAACCGGAATCGGAGCGAAAGCGCTGTTGATCTGGTCGATATACTTCTGCTGAATGGCACGCCACTGCTGGAAGTACGGGTCGGGGCTCTGGTCTGGCATGACACGGTTGATGGTGATCCTGTAAACCGTGATACC
>CAIUQW010000088.1 GCA_903901395.1 uncultured Chlorobiales bacterium
CTGGAGCTACTGGGTCTTCCGCCAGCGCGTCTCGAAGGATTCGAAGCTGGAGTACTGATTGGGGAAATTTCACTGCTGCGGTGGCGAAATATCTCGATTCCTTGTAGGGGCGAACCTGCGTGTTCGCCGTTCTTGTTTATTGCAATCGCTATCGTGAGAATGACTTACTGCTCTTCTTTTTCAGATTTACCAAGTACATCCATCGCCGCATGGATGACGGCAAGAACGTCAATCTGATCGGGCTTGATAGCGTATATGATGCGGAAGGAACCTTCGATTATTTCGCGGATATGGTCAACATCATATTCGAGGACTTTACGACCGGAATAGGAGAATTCGGCGATTTGAATTGATCTGCGAGGTAAGCCGATCCACCATGCGCCGGGCATATTCAGGGGAATCCAGCGCGATGTGGGCATGGATGGCATCGAGATGCCTTTCGGCTGTGTTCGTCCAGTGGACTCTCATTCCGGCAATCCGTACTTCGCCCGAATCTCCTGCACCTCTTTAGTCCGGCCCGCTTTGCTGTCGGCCAAGCCGTGTTCGATCACTTCCCGAACATAAATCTCACGCATCAAGTCATCCCAAGTCGCATCCGAAGGCAACCTGTCGATAATCCGGTGAGCCTCTTCCTTTTCCATAATAGTCGGCATACGATTCTCTCCGTTCTAATTGTTCAGATTCGCATGACAATAATAGCACCAAACGAAGCAATTCCGAAAACCATAGCTCCTACAACTGCGGGACGAAAACCAGGCGGAAGCCCACATCGCTGCGGTGATAGCCGGGGGTGTCGTGGCAGCGATACGCCGACCGGCAGTTCCGCGCATTGTTGCCCCAGCCCCCGCCGCGAAGCACGCGGATCGAACGCGAGGATGGTCCCGAGGGATTTTCCACTACCCCCCTCTTTAGACACTCGTCATAATACGTTTCATCGTACCAGTCACGGCACCACTCCCACACATTGCCGTGCATGTTGTACAATCCGTAACCATTCGGCTGAAAAGAGTCCACAGGAACCGTTTTTTCACGATACGCTCCTTTCGGATAGTTCCGATACGGATAATCGCCGTTATAGTTCGCCTGATCGGTCGTCAGGTTCTCGCCGGTGTTGAATGGCGTTGCCGTACCCGCGCGGCAGGCATACTCCCACTCCGCCTCCGTCGGCAAGCGAAAGGTTCCGTCGCCCTGCTTCTCCGAAAGCCAGCGACAGTAAGCAACTGCATCTTCCCATGAGACGTTGACTGCCGGTAAACGCGCATCCTCTACCCTAGCGTCGTACGACAGGTTGTTCTGCCGGGCATAGTCGAGATACTCGCCAATCGTCACCACATACCGGCACATCGCGAAGTCATTCAGCTTTACCTCATGCTGTGCTTCATCGCCGAACCTACCAGCTTCATCCTCAGGGCTGCCCATCGTGAACTGACCACCCCGGATCAGCACGAAGTTCTCCAGCAGTTTTGGTTCCGCAATCGGTAGCGCAACGGGTGTTACCGAAACGTCAACCATTGTATCTTCAGTTGCAATGCGCTTCGGAACCAGCGCGGCAATCGCATTGACAAGTTCATTGAACTTAGAATGTCCAGTATCTTTGTTCCAAGCTGTCATATCCGCAGCCTGAATCGATCTTAATCCTAAAGGAGGAACAACCTGATCTATCCTGAGAGGCACAAGAATATTCTTTTTTCTTCCCTCGTCTGCCTCCTCCTGCACCCAATGTGAACTGACTGAGTTCTTCGACCAGACAACCACGACACAACGGGCGGCATCCAGATTTTTTTCGATATACTGACGAAATGTCATTCCGGGAGGAATATTCAAATCCCAGAAAACACTCCACCCCTGAGCTTCGAGCTGCTCCACGATAGGCCGAACCCGATCTTCGTCCTCGCGGGCGTAACTCAGGAAAATGTCGCTCATGACTTTGGGTTATGCGTTTTGCATTCTGTTCGTTGAATATACGTAAAAAGGGCAAACGCACAGCTCAGCGGCTCCTCTCTCGAAACCGGATTTCATCCCGATCAGACAGATCAGTCTGATCCGACCGATTCGTCCGATCTCGCGGATTTCACCTGACTGCGATTTCGCTTCTTCTGAGCCAAAACCGCTCGCCTGTTGCATCGCTCGCGGGAATTCTTTACCATTGGTAGCGGGTTGATTTCGTAAATTCTCCACATGACCGATCATCACTATCTTTCCGGCCTCAAACAGTCTGTACGATGAACATTGACCGGAACCTCATGCGGCTGCTTGCTGAACGGAAGCGGCCTTTCATATTCTCGGGCCTTTCGGGCGCGGCGGGGGCGCTCATGCTGGTCGCGCAGGCGTGGGCGCTGAGCGGCATCATCGAGAGCGTTTTCCGCAAGGCTCCGGCATGGCAGGAGATTCTGCCGCTCGTCGGGCTGTTCGCGCTCTTCAGCACGTTGCGCGTGCTTTTCGGCTGGGCGGGGCATCACGAGGCCAAGAAGGGGACGCTCGCCATCCGCAAGACGCTGACCGAACGGCTCTCCGGCACGGTGGCGGCGCTTGGGCCGTCCTACACCCGCTCGGAGCAGAGCGGACGCATCGTCACCACGCTGCTCAAAGGCGTGGAATCGGTCGATGCGTGGTTCAGCCAGTACATCCCGCAACTCTTTCTCTCGCTTATCGTTCCGGTGGTGATCCTCGTGGCGGTCTTCCCCGCCGACTGGCTCTCCGGGCTGATTCTCGTTTTGACCGCGCCGCTGATTCCGGTTTTCATGATCCTGATCGGCAAGCGGGCGAGCGCGGCCACCGAAAAGCAGTGGAACACCATGAGCCGCATGAGCGGCAACTTTCTCGACATGTTGCAGGGACTCTCGACGCTCAAGCTCTTCGCGCAGGCCAAAACCCGGCGCGACGGCATCGCCGAGGCGAGCGAGAACTTCCGCCGTTCGACCATGCAGGTGCTCAAGATCGCGTTTCTCTCGTCGCTGACGCTCGAACTGGTCGGCACGCTCGGTACGGCGGTGGTGGCGGTGAGCATTGGCATGCGGATGCTTGGCGGCCATCTGCCCTTCCGCTCAGGCTTTTTCGCGCTGCTCTTGGTGCCGGATTTTTACCTCACGCTCCGCCAGCTCGGCACGAAGTTCCACGCGGGCATGGAGGGGGTCACCGCCTCGAAGGAGATGCACGAAATTCTCGACCGCGCGTCGGAGATTCCCGAAGCGGGTTCGCTCGACCTCGACGCCGGAGAGCTTGCGTCGCAACCGATTGTCCTTGAAGGACTTGGCTACCGCTTCCCCGGCAGCGACAAACCTGCGCTCAATGGCGTGAGCCTCACCATCGAGCCGGGCACAGTGACGGCGCTGAGCGGCCCGAGTGGCGCGGGCAAGAGCACGCTGCTCAACTTGCTTCTGCGCTTTATCGAACCTTCCGAAGGCGCGATTGCTCTCGGCGACCGCAAAGCGCGGGAGTTCAGCCTCGACTCGTGGTATCGGCAAATCGCCTGGGTGCCGCAGCATCCGTTCCTTTTCAACGCCACCATCCGCGAGAACCTCTTGATGGCCCGGCGCGACGCAACGCCGCAGGATATAGATAAAGCGCTGAAGCAGGCCGGTCTCTTCGACATGGTGCGCTCGCTGCCCGAGGGGCTGGAGACGATGATCGGCGAGCAGGGCGCGCGGCTCAGCGGCGGCGAAGCGCAAC
>CAIUQW010000089.1 GCA_903901395.1 uncultured Chlorobiales bacterium
GGTTGACCTGACAAAATCTCCCTAAAAAGCTGACCGATGCTGCAAAAAAGCGAGCAAATACCTACTTTTTCGAGATCATGAATTTAACAGAAAAACCATTCTGAAAAAACCCGGAAAAGGGTTCAAATCGTCAGTTTCATGGAGAGTTTAGCAGCTGTTTTCATTTTGCAGGTACTCAGGATTTCGGTGCCTTATCTGTTCGCTTCGGTGGGGGCGGTATTTTCGGAACGGGGCGGCGTGATCAATCTCGCGCTCGAAGGGCTTATTCTCGCGGGCGCGTTCGGCGCGATGCTCGGCCAGCACCTTACCGGCTCGGCCTGGGCAGGGGTGGCACTGGCGCTGGCGCTCGGGCTGACTATCGCGCTCCTGCACGCTTTCGTGACCATCACGCTTCGGGCCGACCAGATCGTCAGCGGCATCGCGATCAACATCCTCGTCATGGGGGCGACCCGCTTCGCGCTTGGTCTTCTTTTCGGCAGTGCGATGAACTCTGCTCGCATCGCCGGAATGGAGGTCTCGATGCCGCTCTTCGATCCGCTGCTTCTCCTCGCGGTGCATTCGGTCGCCTTCAGCCAGTTCGTGCTCTTTCGGACGCCTTACGGCCTGCGGCTTCGCGCGGCGGGCGAGAGCGCCGAGGCGGTGGAGACGGCGGGCCTCGACGTGCGGAAGCTGCGCTACTCCGGCGTGCTCGTCTCCGGTGCGCTTGCCTCGCTTGGCGGCGCGTTCCTCGTCTTCCAGCAGCACAGCTTCACGGACAACATGTCCGCCGGGCGCGGCTACATCGCGCTCGCCGCGATGATCATCGGCAAGTGGTCGCCGGTCGGCGCGGCGCTGGCGAGCCTGCTCTTCGCCGCCACCGAAGCGATGTCGATCTGGTTCCCCTCGGGATGGTTGCCTTCGCAGCTCGTGCAGTCGCTGCCATATCTTATAACGCTGCTCGTGCTCGCCGGTTTCGTTGGCAAATCCACGCCGCCGAAAGAGGTTGGCGTGCCGTACGAGAAACGGTGAAACCAGATCACTCGGATCAGTACGATCGGGCTGATCTGACCAATCTTTTTTCTCTCACGCCAGTTCGAGGACTTTGGCTACCAGTTTGTCGATGCCTTTGGCTACGTCGCTGATGCCGACATTGAGCATGTAGGCCGGAGTGGTGACGATCTTTGCGCCGGGGCTGACGATGATCTCTTCGACCGGAGCTGCAACATGTTTCGCGCCCATCGCCTCGATGTCCTCTGCTGTCTCTGGGTCACTGCCGACGGTCACTTCGACGCCATCCGGGCCGAACAGCTTTGCTGCGATGACTGGCGCGATGCAGAGAAAGCCGATCGGTTTGCCGCTTTGCCGGAACCGCATGATCGCATCGGCGACCTCGGGAAGTACTTCGCATTTGGCTCCGGCAACGGCGTAATCGCTGAGGTTCTTGGCCGCGCCAAAACCGCCGGGAATGATGAGGCCGTCGAGGATCATCGTGTCGATGTCCCGCAGGTTGCGGATCGAACCGCGAGCGATCCTGGCCGATTCGATCAGCACGTTTCTTGTTTCATTTTCCGACACCTCGCCCGTGAGATGGTTGACGACGTGGCGCTGCGGAATGTCGGGCGCAAAGCAAACCGCCTCGGCCTGGGCCTTGTCGAGCGAGAGAAGCGTGAGCACCGCCTCGTGGATTTCCGTTCCGTCGTACACGCCGCATCCCGAAAGTATGACTCCAATCTTTTTCATGCTGTTCCGGTTTTACGTTTAGGTGGTTGAGCTTTTCACAGTATGGTATGAAAAAGGCGACGCTTCTGAAACAGCCTGTTTCGCTGAACCGTTCATCGCCGAAGGCGAGGCGGGCGTTGGTTACAAAAGATCGGTCGGATCGGACTGATCTGACCGATCTGACCGATCTGGGGAACAGGGCTTAAGCCTTCGCCTTTCCCACGCCCGGCACGAACTTGCCTACTCTTGCGGCGTAGTCGCGGTACTCGGGGTGGCGCTGGGTGAGCCAGGTTTCCTCTTTCGAGGCTTTGTGGTTGAAAAATGCGAGGGCCAGCGCTGTCACGAGAAGGTGCGACAAGCTCATCGAGAAGATGACCCATCCTGCGCAGGCGAAGAGCTGGGCGCTGTAGAGCGGGTGGCGCACCAGCGCGTAGACGCCGGTATCTACCAGCTGGTTGTTTTCAACAGGGTAGGGGAGTGGCGTGAGGTATTTGCGGATGCCGATGACTCCGCCGATGAGTAGCGCGGCTCCAGCAAGCATCCCGATGACGAGGGCACTCCAGCGTATCAGAGCGAGCTGCCGGTACAGCTCTCCGTTCCGGAGATCGGGCCAGACGGGAATGAAGACGAACAGAGCCACGAGCGCAAACTGGATCGCCACCAGATACTCTCCACGCTGTCCAAACCGTTTTGCTTTGCCGGATTCCTGTTCCATAGTGCTCTGGATATTGACAATTCTTGAAATTGCTCTATCTTGAAAACCTTCAAAATTGTAGAAAAATTTTCTCAAGCTTACGATCAATCCTTTATTTCTCTGATACTTATGATGATCCCAAAAGAGACCTTACTGCTCGTCATCGACATCCAGGGCAAGCTGGCCACCTCCGTCGCCCAACCGGATCGTCTCGTCAGGAATGTCAGCAAACTGATCAGGGCTTGCAAGCTTCTCGGGGTGCCGGTCGTTCATACCGAGCAGTATCCGAAAGGACTTGGCCACACGGTCGATGAGCTGAAGGAGTTGATTGGCGATGAGCCGCCGTATGAAAAACTGTCATTCAGTTGCTGCGGAAACGAGGAGTTCATGAAGCGACTGCGTGCGCTTGGCCGCAACGACATCCTTGTGGTTGGCATGGAAACCCATGTGTGCGTCTACCAGACCTGCGTCGAGCTGCTCGAATTCGGTTATAACGTCCATCTGGTTACCGATGCCGTTTCGTCGAGAAGCGAGGAGAACCGCGCGCTCGGCATCCGCTGCATCGAACGCGCCGGCGCCGCGCTCACCAGCACCGAGATGGCGATTTTCGAACTTCTCCGCGTCGCCGAGGGCGATACCTTCAAGGCGATTTCAAAGATCATCAAGGAGGATTGACGCTTCTCCGAAGTTTCTCACGATTCCGATTCATGACGGGGACGCCAGGTTCCTGTCTTGCCTTCCCGCTTTCCCCCGCTTGTCGTCCAAGATGTCGTCTCCGTGGCGCAGGCGTCTGAATTTCCTGAATTAAGCATTACATTTCGGGAAACATGGAAGGTACGCAGCAAGTTTAACCTTTATCCGCTGAAACATGAAAAACGATCAGGACTTTCCCGGCACGTCGCGCTCGGTCGTGGTGCTTGGAGCGTTGTTGGCTCTCGGTCTCGTGCTTGGGGCGTACGTTCTCGGCTATCAGACGAAAAATATCGGTTCGGGTCGTTCGTCGATCACGGTCAAGGGGCTGGCTGAAAAACCGGTCAGGGCGGATATGGCGGAGTGGCAGGTGACGGCGGTCGCCTATGGCCCCACCTTCGCGGAGACAGTCGCGAACTTACGCAACGAAAAATCGGCGCTTGACAGCTTCATCGCCTCGCAGGGTTTCGACAAGGCTTCGGTGCGCGAGACCGGCGAGACTGTGGAGCCACGCTACGAAGATCAGGTGGTCGGCGAGCAGGTGCGGCAGGTGCAGAATGGCTTTGTCGGCAAGCACACCCTGATCGTCAGCAGCCGCGCTCTCGACAGAATCGTGGCCACGCACCGGGCGGCGCTTGACTACAAGGCTTCGGGGCATAACATTGAGTACGCCAATCCGAGCTTCCTTGTTTCGAATCTCGAAGAGATCAAGATGTCGCTCATCGGCGCGGCGACCGACAACGCCAAAAAACGGGCACAGGAGTTCGTCAAGCACAGCGACGCGAAACTCGGCGCGATGCGGTCGGCCTCGCAGGGGGCGTTTTACATTCTGCCGCCGGTGGCCAACGCCAGCACGGATGATTATGGCGGCACCTACGACAAAACGACCATCGAAAAAATCGCCAGAGTGGTGGTGACTATCGAATTCGCGCTTCAGTAAACGGCGCTTGGCGGATGACGGCGTGAATCGTCCCCGTCACGCCTCCCGCTTCACCACCGCGAGAAGCAGCTTTTTCAGCTCCGCAGTGCCGTCGATAAACTCCGGCTCGATAGGGAGATAGCGGCTTCCCGCCTCCGCGAGCATCCCGGCAAGCTCCGGGTCATCCGCGATGCGATGCCAGTCCTTTTCCGTCGTGACGGGCACGAGTCTTTTCTGGATTGATTCGGCGACAATCGAACGAACCGCCGCTTCTGTGTACGGCTCGTGGTCGCGGAAGAACTTCGTCCCTCCGATCTCCACCCCCGCATCTTCGAGGCTGTGCAGGAAGCCTGCCGGAACGCCGATTCCGGCGAAGGCGAGCGCCTTTACGCTGGATTCGCTTGCGCCGTTCTGCGTTCCATCCACCTTCATCAGCTTTCCCGGTTTGATGCGCGAGCGGAGCACCGGTTTGCCAAACCGTTCGAGCCGGGCGAGCAGCTTGTCCGCTTGAGTTTCGTCGGTGATTTTGCTGAGGATGACGAGGTTGGCGCGGCGCAGGCCTCGCAGCGGTTCGCGGAGGCGTCCGGCGGGGAGCATCGCGCCCAGCTCCTCCGGCGCTCCGGCGTTGACCACCACGATGTCGAGGTCTCGCGCGATTTTGCGGTGCTGGAAGGCGTCGTCGAGCACAATCACGCCGGGCAGGCGTCCGGCGAATTCACGCATGAGGAACTGCACCCCTTCGGCGCGGGTTTCGGCCACCACGACGATGGTGCCGGGATTTCGCGCGGCGAGCATTGCGGTTTCGTCGCCCGCGTCGCGGCTGCCGAGCAGTATCCGCCGGCCATCCGAGACGAGCTGCACGCCTTTCGTCTGGCGTCCGTAACCTCGCGAAACGATGGCGGTCGCAATCCCTGAAGCCGCGTAGAATTTGACGATCCAGTCCACGAGCGGCGTCTTTCCGGTGCCGCCGGTGGTGATGTTGCCGACGGAGACGACGGGAATCGGCGAGCGCCAGCTTTTGAA
>CAIUQW010000090.1 GCA_903901395.1 uncultured Chlorobiales bacterium
GTCAACGGCATGGCGGAGGTCGATGACGTCGATCACCTGGCCAACCGCCGCGTGCGTTCGGTGGGCGAGCAGCTCGCCGCGCAGTTTGTGATCGGCCTGGCCCGAATGGGCAAGAATGTCCGCGAAAAGCTCAACTCCCGCGACTCCGACAAGATCGCGCCGGCTGATCTGATCAACGCCCGTACCGTCTCCAGCGTCGTGTCGAGCTTCTTCGCCACCAGCCAGCTTTCGCAGTTCATGGACCAGACCAATCCTCTGGCCGAAATGACCAACAAGCGCCGCGTCTCGGCTCTCGGCCCCGGCGGTCTGACCCGCGAGCGCGCGGGCTTCGAGGTTCGCGACGTTCACTACACGCACTACGGACGCCTCTGCCCGATCGAGACCCCTGAAGGTCCGAACATCGGTCTGATTTCGTCCCTCTCCGTGTACGCGGAAATCAATGATAAGGGCTTCATCCAGACGCCGTACCGCGTCGTCGATAAAGGTCAGGTGACGGACACCGTATTGATGCTCTCCGCCGAGGACGAGGAGAACAAGATCACCGTGCCGGTCAGCATCCCGATGGACGAGAACAACCGCATCGCCTCCGAGTCGGTGCAGGCCAGAACCAAAGGCGACTATCCGCTGGTGCTTGCCGAAGATGTGAACTACATGGACGTTTCACCGGTGCAGATCGTCAGCGCGGCGGCGGCGCTCATCCCGTTCCTCGAACACGATGACGGCAACCGCGCGCTCATGGGCGCGAACATGCAGCGCCAGGCAGTGCCGCTGCTCGTCTCCGACGCTCCGGTGGTCGGCACGGGCATGGAGGCCAAAGTCGCCCGCGACTCCCGCGCGGTGATCGTTGCCGAAGGCCCCGGCGTGGTGCAGAGCGTCACGGCGGATCGCATCGAGGTGCGTTACGATCTCGATCCCGACAACAACACCGTCTCGCTGCTCGATCCCAATGAGGGGGTCAAGGTGTACAAGCTCATCAAGTTCAAGCGCTCCAACCAGGATACCTGCATCTCGCAGCGTCCACTCGTGCGCAACGGACAGCGCGTCGATAAAGGCGACGTTCTTGCCGACAGCTCTTCGACCGACAACGGCGAACTGGCGCTCGGCAAGAACGTGCTGGTGGCCTTCATGCCCTGGCGCGGTTACAACTTCGAGGACGCGATCGTGCTCAGCGAAAGGCTGGTCTACGACGACGTTTTCACCTCGATTCACATTCACGAGTTCGAATCGAACGTGCGCGACACCAAGCGCGGCGAGGAGCAGTTTACCCGCGACATCTACAACGTCAGCGAGGAGGCCCTGCGCAACCTCGACGAAAACGGCATCGTTCGCATCGGCGCCGAGGTGAAGGAGCGCGACATCCTCGTCGGCAAGATCACCCCGAAGGGCGAAAGCGATCCGACGCCTGAAGAGAAGCTGCTTCGCGCCATTTTCGGCGACAAGTCGAGCGACGTGAAGGACGCCTCGATGCACGTGCCTGCGGGCATGAAGGGAATCGTCATCAAGACCAAGCTTTTCAGCCGCAAGAAAAAGATCGGCATGGACGTCAAAGAGAAGGTGGAGGCGCTTGACAGACAGTTCGATCTGAAAGAGGCTGATCTCCGTAAACGCTTCGCCCACTGGATGAAGAAGCATCTCGACGGCAAGAAGAGCGTGGCGATACAGAGCGACAAAGGCAAGACGCTCGTTCAGGAAGGAACGGTTATCGACGACGCGCTGCTCGCCAAATTCAACGGGCTGCCGTTCCTCGAATCGATCGACGTGACCAAAGGCATCGTGACCGGCGCGAAGACCAACGAGAATGTTGTCCGTCTGATCCGCGAATATCGACTGAAGCTGAAGGATCTGGCTGACGAACGCGAGAACGAAAAGTACAAAGTCAACGTTGGTGACGAACTGCCGCCCGGAATCGAGGAGCTGGCCAAGGTCTATATCGCCCAGAAGAGAAAAATTCAGGTGGGTGACAAGATGGCCGGACGCCATGGAAACAAGGGCGTGGTCGGCAAAATTCTGCCAATCGAGGATATGCCCTTCATGGCGGATGGAACGCCGGTCGATATCGTGCTCAACCCGCTCGGCGTGCCGAGCCGTATGAACATCGGCCAGCTTTACGAAACATCGCTTGGCTGGGCGGGCAAGAAGCTCGGCGTCAAGTTCAAGACACCGATTTTCAACGGCGCGACCTACGCCGAGGTGCAGGAGAATCTCGAAAAGGCCGGTCTGCCGGGTCACGGCAAGGTCAGGCTGTTCGACGGACGCACCGGCGAGCAGTTTCATGACGAGGTCACGGTTGGCTATATTTATATGCTCAAGCTGAGCCACCTGGTCGATGACAAGATTCACGCCAGGTCTATCGGACCATACTCTCTCATCACCCAGCAGCCACTCGGCGGTAAAGCCCAGTTCGGCGGCCAGAGGTTCGGTGAAATGGAGGTGTGGGCGCTGGAAGCGTATGGCGCAGCCAACATTCTGCGTGAGATGCTCACGGTCAAATCGGACGACGTCATCGGCAGAAACAAAACCTACGAAGCGATTGTCAAGGGACAGAATCTTCCGGAACCCGGAACGCCTGAATCGTTCAACGTTCTTATCCGGGAGTTGCAGGGTCTCGGCCTCGAAATCAGGATCGACGACAGGGTGCCCTGAAATGATATGACGACATGCCGGAGCCGGGACTCCGGCAATTGAAAAGCAGTAACGAAGATAATTTCAAGGTTGTTTTAACAGGACCATCGACCATGATATTTTCACAGGGATCATCACCGCTCAAGGGTGATTTTTCGAAGATCAAGTTCAGCATCGCCTCTCCGGAAAGCATCCTCGCCCATTCACGCGGCGAAGTGCTCAAACCGGAAACCATCAACTACCGCACCTTCAAGCCGGAACGCGACGGTCTGATGTGCGAAAAAATATTCGGTCCCACCAAGGACTGGGAGTGCTACTGCGGCAAATACAAGAGGGTGCGCTACAAAGGCATCATCTGCGACCGCTGTGGCGTCGAAGTGACCACCAAGAGCGTGCGTCGCGAGCGCATGGGCCACATCTCGCTGGCCGTGCCGGTGGTGCACACCTGGTTTTTCCGCTCAGTGCCGAGCAAGATCGGCGCACTGCTCGATCTCTCCACCAAGGAGCTGGAGCGCATTATCTACTACGAAGTCTATGTGGTCATCAACCCCGGCGAACCGGGCGAGAAACAGGGGATCAAAAAGTTTGACCGTCTGACCGAGGAGCAGTACTTCCAGATCGTCACCGAGTACGAGGATAACCAGGATCTCGACGATCACGACAAGGACAAATTCGTCGCCAAAATGGGCGGCGAGGCGATTCACATGTTGCTCAAGGGACTCGACCTCGACGAGATCGCCGTCCACCTGCGCAAGGTGCTCAAGGAGAGCGGCTCGGAGCAGAAACGCGCCGACGCGCTCAAGCGCCTCAAAGTGGTCGAGTCTTTCCGCAAGAGCTACGAGCCACAGAAGCGCACCCGCAAAAAATCGACCGGTCTTTTCCCGGAGGATGATTCACCGGAACTCTATATCTACGAAGGCAACAAGCCCGAGTACATGGTGATGGAGGTCGTGCCGGTGATTCCGCCGGAGCTGCGTCCTCTCGTGCCGCTCGAAGGCGGCCGTTTCGCCACCTCCGATCTGAACGATCTGTACCGCCGTGTGATCATTCGCAACAATCGACTGAAGAAGCTGATCGACATCCGCGCTCCCGAGGTGATTCTGCGCAACGAAAAGCGCATGTTGCAGGAGGCGGTCGATGCGCTCTTCGACAACTCGCGCAAGGCGAACGCCGTCAAGACTGGCGAGTCGAACCGCCCGCTGAAGTCACTCTCCGACGCCCTCAAAGGCAAGCAGGGCCGCTTCCGCCAGAACCTGCTCGGTAAGCGCGTTGACTACTCGGGCCGTTCGGTTATCGTCGTCGGCCCGGAGCTTCAGCTGCACCAGTGCGGCCTGCCAAAGAGCATGGCCATCGAGCTGTTCCAGCCTTTCGTTATCCGCCGCCTTGTCGAGCGCGGCATCGCCAAGTCGGTCAAATCGGCTAAAAAGCTGATCGACAAGAAAGACCCGGTGGTCTGGGATGTGCTCGAAAAGGTGATCGACGGTCGCCCGGTTCTCCTGAACCGCGCTCCAACCCTGCACCGTCTCGGTATTCAGGCGTTCCAGCCGACGCTCATCGAGGGCAAGGCGATCCAGTTGCACCCGCTCGTCTGTACGGCGTTCAACGCTGACTTCGACGGTGACCAGATGGCCGTGCACGTGCCGCTTTCGCAGGAGGCGCAGCTCGAAGCATCGCTGCTTATGCTCTCGTCGCACAACCTTATTCTGCCGCAGTCCGGCAAACCAGTCACCGTGCCTTCGCAGGACATGGTGCTCGGCATGTATTATCTGACCAAGTCGCGTCCTGGCGACATGGGCGAAGGACAGCTTTTCTATTCCATGGAAGAGGTCATCATCGCCTACAACGAGGCTCGCGTAGGACTGCATGCGCAGATACTTGTAAAATACGATGGGAAGGTGGATCAGAAGTTCGACCCGGTTCGTCTGGTCGATACAATGGTTCCGGAGGATCAGGCTGAAAAAAAGGCTTGGCTCAAGAGCCAGATCGAGCAGAAAAAGCTGCTTGTCACCACGGTTGGCAGAGTGATTTTCAACCTGCATGTGCCTGAAAAGATCGGCTTCATCAACAAGCTGATCAACAAGAAGGTGGCAAAGGAGCTGATCGCGCAGCTCTCCAGCGAAGTTGGCAACGTCGAGACGGCGCGCTTCCTCGACAACATCAAGGAGGTCGGTTTCGGCTACGCCATGCGCGGCGGTCTTTCCATCGGCCTCTCCGACGCCATCGTACCGGAGACCAAAGTCAGGCATATCAAGAACGCCCAGCGCGACAGCGCCAAGGTCATCAAGGAGTACAACCGCGGCACGCTGACCGACAACGAGCGTTACAACCAGATCGTCGATGTCTGGCAGAAGACCTCGA
>CAIUQW010000091.1 GCA_903901395.1 uncultured Chlorobiales bacterium
CGCAGCCTGCTCGGCAACCGCCTCCTGCGCATATTTCTGCATCCGGCTGTCGAGCGTGGTCTGGATGGTCAGACCGTCGCTGTAAACATTGATGCCGTCAAGCATGGAGGTTGACTTGATCGTCTGGCGGAGATATTCGGTGAAATTGGGAGCGAGGCCCTGATGGCTCACCGGCGTATAGTGCAGCTCCATCGGCGTGGCCTTGGCTTGAACGGCCTGGGCGTGGGTGATGAATCCCTCCTTTTCCATCAGGCCGATGATCAGGTTTCGCCGTGAGACGGAGGCGGATGGGTCCTTCGACGGATCGTACGCGCTCGGATTCTTCAGTGTTGCAATCAGGGTCGCGCTTTCGGGAATGGTCAGCTCGCTGGCCGGTTTGCCGAAATAGGTTTGGGCAGCCGTCTCGATACCATACGCGCCCGATCCGAAGTAGACCGTGTTCAGGTAGAGGGCCAGAATCTCGCTTTTGGTATAGGTGCGTTCAAGTTCGATGGCCGTGATGAGCTCCTTGACCTTGCGGGTCAGGGTTCGCTCCTGGGTCAGAAAGAGGTTTTTGGCGAGCTGCTGCGTAATGGTGCTCGCCCCCTGCCAGCGGGTGCGCCCTTTGATGATGTTCTCGCCGAACGCGATGGCGAGACGCCTGAGATCGACGCCCCAGTGCTGATAAAACGCGACATCCTCGGTTGCAATGAGCGCATCGGGCGCCCAGCGCGAAATCGAGCGGAGCGGCACGAAGGTTCTGTTCTTGAAAAAGAACTTGTGCAGAAGCACGCCATCCTCCGAATAGACCAGTGAGGCGAGTTCCGGTTTGGGATTCTGAAGCTCTTCAAAGCTCGGAAGACCTCTGAAGAGGTCGAAACCAAAGAACCCGACGGCCCCGAGAAAGATGGCAAGGAGGATGCCGGATAATTTCATTTTACTTGTCGTGCTCACGTTGACACGGGTTCAGGATGGTGAATCATAACTCTCTGTTTTCAGCGGAAAAATTTGCCCCGCTGAACCACTTCATTGAATCTGCACCCGTTCGGCCAGAGGCGTTTCGGGCTGTGTCTTTTTATAAAAATGTTCCGCGAAATCAAAATGTTTTTTCAGCTGTTCGACAAATCGCGGCGTGTCTTCGAGCATCGGAAGGTGCCCAAGATGCATGAACTGCACGAGGCGCGTCGGTGAAGCGGCTTTAGCCTTGCGCGTCTCGAAGAGCGTCACCGTGCCTTCGGGCGGGATGGTGTGATCGGCCATGCCCACGCAGCAGAGCACCGGCGAGGCGATCTCGATCACGCTTCGCGTGTAGTTCCGTAGCGCTTCGGGATCGATGGAGAAATGGCCGACGGCATTGGTCGCGTCCTTGTCAGACGAGGTGAAATCCTCGATGATGATGTCACTGTACTCTTTGGTGATGTGGCCCGTGGCCGCCCGCTTGATGAACATCGTGCGCAACGGTTCGACGTGAAAGATGTTGCGGAAGTTCATCGAAACGTCGATCAGCCCGCCGAGAAACATCAGGCCAAGCGAGGTGAATGGCGTCTCCTCGAAAATCCCGCAGGCGAGAATGGTCGATGAGAGCAGCGCGTCGCGGTAACGCAGGCACAGTTCCGTGGCCACCATGCCTCCCATCGAATGGCCGATGATATGCAGCTTCCGCGATTTGTTCAGGCCGAGATGCTCGATCAAAGCTCCCGCCTCATCGGCGAATCCAGCAATGGTGAAGTTGGGCTTGAAGCCATCGATAGAGGTTCGGCCCGTGCCGCTCTGGTCGTAAGAGACGCAGCGGAAATCGCTCTTGAGCCGGTCGATGGCCGGTTTCCAGTAACGGGACGAAATCGCCCAGCCATTGACGAAGACAATCGCCGGTTTGTCTTGCGTCGATGGATCCTGTTCAGCCGTATCCTCGTAATAGAGACGGCAACGCGAGGTAGTCAGGTAGCTCATAGGCACGCATGGTGGTTTGCGCTCTGCGAAAAAGTGAAATATACCATATATAATGATGAATGGGGAATCATGAAGTGAGGGAATGCGGGATTGGGTGTCTGAAGGCGAATGCCCCCCATGCGTTTCTTGCCGGGGGGCGTCCGTTCGCTCAAAGTCCCGGAGGTTCGGGATGGCCCTCCAGCGAAGAGAGCGAGCGTTGCAGCATCTCCTCCGGCAGAGCGTAGTCGCTGATTTTGCCCGACATGTAGGCGTCGTAGCCCTGCAAATCCATCAGGCCGTGGCCCGACCAGTTCATCAGGATCACCTTCTCCTTGCCCTCCTCCTTTGCCTGCCTTGCCTCGCGGATCGTCTGCGCGATGGCGTGCGAGGTCTCCGGCGCGGGGATGAACCCCTCGGTGTGGGCGAAAAGCAGCGCGGCTTCATAGCACTCGGTCTGCGGCAGCGCGGTGGCTTCGATCAGGCCGTGGCGCTTGACGTGGCTCACCAGCGGCGCCATGCCGTGGTAGCGCAGGCCGCCCGCGTGGATGGCCGGGGGAATGAAGCGGTGACCGAGGCTGTGCATCGGCAACAGCGGCGTCATCTTGGCCACGTCGCCCGCGTCATAGACATAGGGCCCCCTCGTCAGCGTCGGGCAGGCTTCCGGCTCGGTGGCGATCACCTTGACCTCCCTGCCGTGAATCTTGTCGTACAGGAACGGGAAGCTGATACCCGCGAAGTTCGAGCCGCCGCCCGCGCAGCCGATGACGATGTCGGGGTAGCGCCCGATCTTCTCGAACTGCTTGCGAGCCTCCAGGCCGATGATGGTCTGGTGCAGCATCACGTGGTTCAGCACGCTGCCGAGCGAGTAGCGGGTATCCTCGCGCTCGACCGCCTGCTCGATGGCCTCGCTGATGGCGATGGCGAGGCTGCCCGGAGTGTCGGGATCCTCTTCGAGAATCTTGCGTCCGATAACGGTCTCCATGCTCGGGCTGGGGATGCAATCCGCGCCCCAGGTTTTCATCATGATCTTGCGGAAGGGCTTCTGGTCGAAGCTGATGCGCACCATGAACACCTTGCACTCGATGCCGATC
>CAIUQW010000092.1 GCA_903901395.1 uncultured Chlorobiales bacterium
GAGACTCAAGCAGCATACTTGATCGGGCTTGAATTGAAATAACTCATCACGCGATCAGGTAGCTTTTGCAGCTTTCGCATAAACGATAAAAGATTCATTTTCAGTTCACTTTCCGTTCGGGGAATAACGCGACCATTAACGTTTTTCTTCAGGTCGCGGTTCAGGTACTCATCAGGGTTCAGATCAGGACTGTAAGCGGGAATGAAGAAGAGTTCAATTTGTTCGGAGTGCTCGGCAACCCATTCAGCAACTTTTTTCCCGTGGTGAACCTTGAGGTTATCAATGATAAACATCACTTTGCCTGGAAAAGTCGAGATCAACCGTTCAAGGAAACGAATAAACATCTGCTGGTTCATCTTTTCCGAGTAAATCATGAACCGGACTTCCCCACGGTTGGTTATGGCTGAAATCATGTTCGCCTTGAGCTGCTTTCCTGATTTCCGGATCACCGGCGTTTTGCCACTCGGCGAATAGCTTCGGCCTGCATTCGCCGTGTTCTGCACACCGGTCTCGTCTCCCCAGAGAATCGTTGCCCCCTCTTTTTTTGCCCGTTCTTTGATGGCAGGGAACTCATGGGTCAGCCATTGTTCTACTGCCTGTGGATTTCTTTCATACGCTCGTTCTACAGGGCGTTGTGGGGTCATACCCCAGCGCTTCAGATACTCGCCGACCGTTCTTAATGCCAGGATGATGCCAAATTTTTTCTGAATAAGTTCACGCACGCCTATTCGCTCCCACAGTACAAACGGCAGTTTCAGCTGATCTGGAGTATGATCTCGAATGGTGTTGACAATGGCGGCGCATTGCCAAGGCTTCAGAAGCATTTGTTCGCCAAGACGCCGACCACGACGTCCAAGTTCAAGCGCCTCATAGCCCCCGTTTGAAAACGCTTGGCACCATTTGACAACATGTTGGCGTGAAACACCCAGCGCCTTGGCCGTTGCTCGTTGTGAGTACACTGGACTAAACTGTGCCACTTGTTCTGGAGTAAAGTAGGCCACCAGTTCTGGAGCAAAGTGTGCCAGGCATTCTGGAGTAAAGTGTGCCGCCCCCGCCGCACGGATTTGTAACATCAGCAACCGTACCTTTCCCGTCAAAAAGGAGGGTACATGGCAAACAAACCACTGACCATGTTACAAATTCGACGATGCATCATGCTTCTTCAGGAAGCCCAATCGATCCGGGAGATCCACCGCTTCACCGGCATCCACCGCACCACCATCAAGAGCTACACGGAGCGGTTCAAGAACAGCGGTAAAACCTTGGAAGAGCTGCTGGCCCTGCCGGATGACGAGCTCTCTGCGCTGCTTCATCCACCGCGCACCACCCAGCAACCGGACGACCGCTACAAGTACCTTGCCGATCGGCTGCCGTATTATGCCAAGGAACTCAAGCGCCGCCACGTCACCAAACTCATCCTCTGGGAAGAGTACCTGCAGGAACAGCCCGACGGCTACAGATACGCGCAGTTCTGCACGCATCTGGACCGGTATGTCCAGCAGCATGACCTCACGATGCCGCAAATCCACCGACCAGGCGACAAGGTGCAGATCGACTTCGCCGGCGATATGCTACGCTATTACGACGCGGTGCAAAAGGAGTGGATCAGCTGTCCGGTCCTGCTCTGCACGTTGCCCTACAGCGCGCTGTTCTACGGCGAACCGCTGGCCTCAAGCCGCCAGGAGCACCTCATTCCGGCCCTCAACCGAGCCATGGCCTATCTGGGCGGCGTACCCAAGAACGTGCTAAGCGACAACATGGCCCAAGTGGTCACCAAGCCGTCGCGCTATGAGCCGGTGTTCACCGAACTTATGGAGCAGTGGGCCCAGCACTACCGCACCAATCTGCAGGCTACCCGACCGGTCAAACCCAAGGACAAGCCGTCGGTGGAAAAGAGCGTCCATATCGCCTACCAGCAGATCTACGCCCGGATGCGCAATGAGCATCATACCTCGCTGAAGTCGCTCCAGTACAGCTTCAATACGTTGCTGGAGAAGGTCAACCAGCGCCTTATGACCGCCTATGCCAAGAGCCGCATC
>CAIUQW010000093.1 GCA_903901395.1 uncultured Chlorobiales bacterium
CCGGACTGAAGTCCGGGGCAATGGTTGAAGAGAACGATGGACTCTGTCATATTCAGGAGGGATTTATCCCGACGGACATTCATCTCTCTTATATTCATATTGCCCCGGCTTTCAAGCCGGGGTGAGTCAATCAGAAAAACACCTGGACTTCAGTCCAATCTTTTGCTGTTTGCTGCGCCGGACAAAGTGATTTTTCAGAAAAATCATCTATATTCATGGAAAGGAGCGTAGCGACTTGGCAATCCAGAAAAAACGCTCACATTGCGCCGCGCATGGATCGCCACGTCCCGAGAAGTCGGGACTCGCGATGACGAATCTTCGCTATTCGAATAGGGTAGCGGTCTTTTGTCACTGTGGAGCCTCCGGCTCCGTTGCCGAGCAGGCGCTCGGCGCTCCCGGTTTTCGAAACTATCCCTCTCGCCGCGAGATTCCACGGTATTTCGTCTCCATTTAATGTTACGCGCTCATCAATCGGCGTTTCATCAACCCGATTCATCACATCCATCCCGATGAACTACCACTATTACCAGCAGGTTGCGTATATTCATAGCAACATGACGCACCGATGCCTTATAACCGAGGTAAAACTGCAAGCCTTCGTATGGTGAAAAAAAACGTTTTCATTGCTATCCTTCTCCTCATCCTGCCGGTTTCAACCCTCCATGCGGAGAATCTGGCGACAAGAACGCTCTCTCTTCAGGAGTGCATTGCCATCGCGCTCGACAATACTTCCTCAGTTAAAAAAGCTGAAAACGCGCGGCAGCTTAGTGGCGTCGATCTTCTGAGAAGTTACGGCAACTTCCTGCCAAAAGTCATCTCGTCAGCAAGTTACGCGCCCGGTTCAGTCAGCCGTTCGTATACCGTAAACACCGCTTCAACCGATACTTACAGTGTTCGCACTGAAAGCTCCACCATCGATCTCAGCGTGACTGCTTCGCTGAACCTCTTCAACGGCCTGAGCGATTACGCCGCGCTGCAAGCGGCGCTCGACCGGAAGAAGGCTGCCGGATTCACCCTGCAACGCGCTCGCGAGACCATCGCTTACGACGTGACGCAGCACTACTATCAGGTACTGCTCGACCGCGAGCTGCTCGACATCGCACGGGAAAATCTCAAGTCCGCCAAAGACCTGCTGACGCTGACCGACCGGCAGTTCAACATAGGCCTGAAGTCGATCACCGACCTTTACCAGCAGCAGGCGGACGCGAGCAATTCGAACCTCGCCGTCATCAACGCCGAGAACCAGCTTCGCCGCAGCAAGCTTGAACTGGTACGGCGGCTGCGGATCGATCCGGCGACGGAGATCGCGCTCGAACTGGTCAGTACCGCCTCGATCCTGAAGCTCTCGCCCGAAGTGAACATCGAAGCACTGTCCACGTCAAGCCTTGAACGACGCGCCGATCTCGCGGCGCAGCAACTCGAACGCGACGCGGCGCGGCAGGATGTCCGTCGTGTCGCCGGAGCGCGGCTGCCGAGGCTGGACCTCGCCTTCAGAGTGAGCAGCAGCGCGATCGATTCCTACAAGTCAACCTGGCTTGGCACTACCTACGATTACGTCTATCCGCCGGTTGGCAAGCAGCTTGAAAACGGTATCGATCACGCCGTTTCGCTCAACCTTTCGTGGACGGTTTTCGATGGATTCACGACGCGCTACAATGTCGAAACCGCCAAAGTAGCCAGCCGGAACCGGCAACTCGATTACGAGGAGCTGAAGGATGGCATCGAGATCGACCTGAAGCAGGTGGCGGGCGATTACCAGGCGGCATTCACGCGGATCGAGTCGGCGCGGGAGAGCCTGAAGGCCTCCGAATCTGCCGCTCAGGGGATCACACGCAAGTACGATCTCGGCGCGTCAGGCTTCGTCGAACTCAGCTCGGCGCGGGCGGCGCTCTTCAACGCGCGTTCGACCCTGACTCAGGCGCTCTACAATCTCGCACTACAAAAAGCGCTGCTCGATTACACCAGCGGCGTCAGCATCGTAGAGGACAACGCATCACCATCACACTGATTTATGGCTAAAAAACAACGCACGGGAAAGCTTCGTATCATACTGATCATCGCCGCCGCGCTCATCGTCATCGGCGGATCGCTTATCGTCTGGCTGAAAACTCGCGAAAAGGCGGTCGAAGTGACCACCGAAAAGGCGTTCCGCAAGGAGGTGGTGCACACCGTTACGGCGACCGGCAAGATCGAGCCGGAAACCGAGGTGGCAATGTCTCCCGACGTCTCGGGCGAGATCATCGAGCTGCCGATTGTGGAGGGGCAGGAGGTGAAAACCGGGCAACTCCTTTTCCGCATCCAGCC
>CAIUQW010000094.1 GCA_903901395.1 uncultured Chlorobiales bacterium
AGGGTTTTCAGATCGAGAGACCAGACCCCGATATGGGCGTTTTCAAGAGCGAACTCCACTTCGGCCTTGTACTTTTTCAGTTCGCACTCTCGTGCTTTCTGTTCGGTAATATCTCTGGTGACTCCCATGAGCCGGACAAGCTTGCCCTGTTCGTCCCGTATCACCACGCCGGTGTCGGAGAGATAGCGTATCTGTCCGTCGTTTTTGCGGCGGATGCGGTATTCCACATCGAAGTGATCGAGCGTCGTACGGAGCTTCTGATAGAGTTGTTCGAGCGCCGCGCGATCATCCGGTACAACATGCTCGATGAAGCGCAGGAAGTTCCATTCCGGCAAGAGAGTGTCATAGCCGAAAATGCGGCAGTGTTCCAGAGAATTGCGGCAGACTCCGTTCTGGAAATTCTCATCCCACGGGCCGATATGGCAGCTTTCGAGCGTGTAGTTCCATTGTTGCAGCATCTCCTGATAGCGTTGCCCGGTCTCTTTTTCATCCGTGACATCCCGCACCATGCCGCACCATGAGACGGGCGCGCCGCTCTCGTTGCAGCGCGTGCTCCAGGTGGTGGACAACCATCGAATGTTTCCGTCCGCACGCCGGATGCGGAAATCGTACCGCAAAAGATTTTTTGAGGAGGCGTGCCGCTCCCGGATAAATTTGATACAGCCGGGCCGATCCTCTTCGATGACATGCGCCAGAAAGGTCTCTTCCGACCATTCGACCGTGTTCGGCTCATAGCCGAAAAGCCGGTCATGACCCGGGCTGCGGATGACCTTTCCGGTCTGGAGGTTCAAGTTGAGGATGGCTGCCGACACCTGTTCGAGCGCGGCATTGGTGCGCTCCAGAACTTCCGTGCTGCCGAGTTCATCGCTTTTTTTTGCGGTGATGTCGCGTGAAATGACGAGCAGTTGAGTGGCCGAGCTGTCTGGCGCATGAACCGGATAGAGATCGAGCCTCAAAAGCTTTTCGCCCAGCTTCTCCTCGATGCTCAACGATGTACCAATGCTCAACACCGCTTGCACCTCGGATTTACGCTGTTCTCCGCTCCCTTTCGGGTAGAGGCTGCTGGCTTCCATCAATTCATAGATGCTCGCGCCTATGCACTCCCGGAGCGATTTGCCGAAATGCCGGGCCAGCCGGAGATTCGCATCGAGCACGATTCCTTCAGAATCGATGATGTATACGGGTTCAGGGTGGGTTTCGAAGAGCGTGCACACCAGGCCAAAAGAGGAATGGCTGTCGATATGGGAGCGTTGCTTCATTCGATTTCTGATTCGCTGTACTTGTTTTGACGTGCCGTCTCGATAGCGCGATCGACACGGAATTCGGCGGAGCGATAGAGCACTCTCGATACTTCGCATTTGCGAATATAGCTCTTTGCACCGATCTTTATGAGGAGATAAAGGTGATTTACCCGAGTTCCGGCTTCTCTGGCAGTTGTTGAGGCGCGACGCCTTAAACTACTTCAAATCCATATCGGAATTTTGTCGAATCCGGTTGCCGATCTCTGCCAGGCGATTTCGAATCTCCGCTTTGAACTGGAGTCGGTGAAAAATTTTCAGAAGCGCGTTCTCGGCTGTTTGCCGGTTTTTCCATAGATTTGCACCATAGTTATCAATCCCAAATCTGTTGTTCCCATGGCTTTGATGGATCCTGCGAGCTGGATGTTCGTGCTGGTCGTGAGCATCGTCTGCTCGATTGCGTGCGCGGTTATTTCGATGAAGAAAGGGTATGGCGGCGCTCAGGTGTTCGCCTGGTTCATCGCGGGTTTTGTGTTCAGCGTGTTCGCCCTGATCGCCATCATTCTCGCCCCACATTCGCATGAGGCGGGGATGGAGTAGAGTATTTCACGATTCTGTATTAGATGTGAAATATTTGTAATATATTTTTGTCGGGCTGTGGACTTGCTTTGCAGAATGAGGAGACTGCTTCCGATGTTCTACAATGTTTCAATGAGCAGAAGTTATTTCGATGCTGAACATTGCATTATTTTACCGTGCAATCAATGTTCAATCAACCTGCGCTTTTTACGCAAAATTAAGAAATTCTTTAAAAAGAAATTCTTTTAAAGAAGGTGATATTTTGTTGGGAAATGCATGACCTCTTTGTGATAAACTGAAAAAAATATGATATTGATATCTTGATATTTATTTTCATTTCAGTAGAATATTGTATACCATCATCACAGGTATAATCAAATCCGTAATCAATAGATCAACAACTCCAGAAAGCGTATTTCGATGCGAATAGAAGGGCGTAACCATGTTATGAAAGTAATACTTTTACAGTTTTTTTTGATGAATTTTATCGACTGCTAACAAAATATTTTGATAACTTTATCGTATAGACTAATATTGGTTTTTGATTTCTGGGATATATTCTGAACTTTATTTTGAAGAGGCAATATAATGCTCACAGATGTTCCTTTTCCTGCCGTACTGTTAACGATGATATTTCCTCGATATTGCTTTACGATGCCAGATATTGTTGAAAGGCCGATCCCTGAAGCCGTTGTGCGATTTTTCGTTGTAAAAAAAGGATCGAATATATTTGGCATAACCGACGCCTCGATTCCGGTGCCATTATCGCTGATCGTTAACCGGGCATAATCGCCTTCAGCCATACTCAGCCGTTTCACAAGCTCTCGTTCGAGTGTTACGGTTTTTAATTCTATCGTCAGAATTCCTTCATCCCGTATGGCATCCTGCGCGTTCAAAACAAGCCCGAAGAGGACTTGCCTCAGCTTTTCGATATTCATCTCCACGCGAGGAGATGAGCCATCATAATATCGCTTAATTTCGATATTATTTCTTATAGCGCTACGCATTAAAGGTTCGATATCTGATATGGCTTCATTCAAATAGATATATTTTAAATTTAACAAATGTGAACTGTCATAATCATATAATTGATGAATCAGATCAGCAGCTTTGTGAGTTGATAGAGATAAGCGCCGGAGGTATTCGCTTGATTCATCGTTTTTGTTGCAGCGTTGACATAAAATTTCTGAATATCCAGAAATGAGCATCATTGTGTGGTTCAGTTCAAGAGCGAGCCCACTGAAAATGGGATCGATGAACTCATTTGTTTTGTTTTGCATATCTATGTATAAAATTTTTTTACAATGATATTTTTTGTCGATTCGTTTATTGACGTTGTGAACAATACCGACACGATATTGGTTACCTCTCCAATACCGTTGATGATAAGACGGTCATGACATCGGAAATAACAGCAAAGCCATCTTTTCTGATCTGCTCGTACTCGCTCATATCGAATCTGCCAGGTAAATCACCGGAAAGAACGATTCTGATGCGCTTATCATGCAACGCTTCATATTTTTACTGCCGTCTCGGGTGTAAAAGTATCACACACGCATTGTTGTTTTTTTTCTTTCAAAGTTAAGCCAATGAGTGTGAGAAAAGCGTAGCTATGCCTGATTTTATGAGCATCATTGGACCAAAGAACATCACCAGCACTTTCCAGAACAAGTTCAAATGAAGAATTTAGCTCGAAAAGATTTATATGCTGATTTTGTGCTGCAAGTATGCGAAATGAATTAAAAAATTATCTTCGATTAAGAAGTAATGATGCAATGTTGCTTAAATTTTATTCGAAAGTTGCATTGCAATAATAGACAGAATTGCAATCATAATATCGCGAGATAGTTGATATATTTATGTGATTCTAAATTATTCAAATTGAATCGTCTCAAGCTCTCGAGATCAAACAGCGAAATTATGTGAATCAATTGAGGCGCAATAAGTGATATATTGCTGTAAATGTCTAATCGATTAAGAATGATATATTTTTACCAAAGTTTAAATTTTTATCATTAAATTTTTTTTATTGAATGCACATAGTTCTCTTTAAAAAAATGGCTTTTTATATGAGATACAGCGACCTTCATTCTTTCAGAAAATGAAAATGACTTACGGAGTTTTGCAAGAGCGATGATCGCGAAACCGATCCCAATTAACTCTATGCTTGATGGCTCAGAAAGATCAACATTCTTGACGTCGTTGCGATTAGCTTTGGTTTTTGCTGTGTTGTCGCTATTCCTCAATCCATTGCTGGCGGAGACGGTAGAACTATTACCACGAATGACAAGCTGGGAGTCTATGCTTCTATTGTTAAATGCGGTAATGTTGCTGCATGTATTTTTGGCGTGTGTGTTATAATCCTGCTTTAGGTTGATCACTTCTGCAAAACCTGGAGTGCTCCAGAAAAGCGGCAGAAAAGCAAAAAAAAATAATTTCGTTTTCATTAGTGTACTGCTTGGCTGGTGAAGAAAGAGTTATTGTGAAAAAAACTGAAAAACGTTGATTTTCTGTCGCTTCAGTGTTGTTGCATAGCATCACCCATATCGATTCTCGCAGCCTCTTACATATACGTATCTTCGCAGAGCATCGTGGGTGTTGGGAGGTGCGGGATTTTTTAATGCCCTGCGAAGTATAACGTATAAGAAAGTCGAACCGCTTTAATCTTTAGATTACAGAAGAGTTTCCTCTGTTCATTATATGCTGTTTTTTTATTTTATTATTATTTAATAAGCTTATAATTCTCTTTCTGTTTTGAAGAGTCTCTTATTTTTCATAATGAAGCTCGCCAAATTTTTTCCGCTTTTTGCGTATCTGATCATTCGCCTTACATTGAGCCATCCCGAGTCGCAGTATCGGTATGTTTGGATGTCTCCATTTATAAATCTTACGCTGATCCAGTCTTTTCCAAACGCATAGGCGTCTACAGGTGAAAGCACATTAATGTTTTTATACGGAGTAAAAATCATCTTAGTTTAAACTTAAAGGCGCAGTAAATACAAAGTGTATTATTTTTATGATCTTTTGCTTTACTCTTTTTTGACTTCGTAAAATGCTTCGTTTTAATTTAATGCTGATGATAATTTATAAAAAAATTATAATAATTGCAATAATTGCGATGAAAAATATTTGGAATTGTGAGAAATACATATTTTGACTCTATAAAAACACTTCATTGTATATGGGCTATGCGGGATCAAAACCATCTTTGTTTAAAAGCTTCTTTGTAAATGCGATGATCTGTTATCTCTCTGAGTCGCCGAGGCTCTACGATATCTTGCTTATATGACATGTATGCGCGTAAAAAAATGCGTTAATTTGGTATTGTGGGGTGTCATCGCTCTGGGGTAGGCGTATAATTAGAGTGTAATTCTTTTTGTGATCTCTTGTATTGCTCTCCGTCGATTTTTTCAGACACTTTTTTTTGATTTAAATCTACTGGTAATTTATAGAAAAAATATAATAAATACAACAATTGCGATAAATCGTGTTCTGAATCGTGAAAAGATTACAGTTACACTCGGTAAAAGTACGTCGCCATATATGCTTGATATGTTTGACCGCTCAATTGTCATGAGGCGGTGAGGGAGGTGGATCGGGAGAACTCGCTTCAGCGTGAAATTTGCTGACAATTTGTTTAAGCTTCATAAGACATAATAAAATGGTCACTTAGGCTTAATCTTTGGAAAAATGCTTCTTCCCGGACAGTTGTCGCGACGCATCGCTCGGAGTGATTGTGCTACATGATATTCAAGAATCGCTGATCTATCTCCTTTCGGGATCATTCAGTCGAACGGTGGATTTGGAAATCCGTCTCCCGCTCAAGATGATTCTTGTCGGGTTGAAAACTCACCATATTAATATGGCGAGCTTGTTTTGGCATTCATCGCAGTATTTTCGTGTTGTTAAGGTAGTTGGGCGAGAGTGCAATGCGCCGGGGACGTGTCAGTTGCATTGGTGGGGGGGATCGCGACTTTTCAAACTCGTGGATGATGACAGTTGCCAAGTATCGCCGTGAGCAAGAGCACCAACGGAGCTAGCGTCTGTTTTTGTCTATCGGTATATCAGATAGAAGTGATATCGTTACTTGCTCGAAGAATTCTTCTAATTATGGTATTTTACTCAATAATGAAACTTTAGCATCAGTAATGGTACTTTAGTGTAAAAAAGGCGTGTATTTGTCTTTCGTGAGTGATAATCGAGGCTCATGTAATAAAAACACCCATGCAAGCAATAAAAAGAGACGTATAAAAGGCTTTTTAGCAGCCGTCCTAACAGTATTTTCCGATGCCGATAAGTAATTTCATCATTAATGAGACGTCAGATAACGACCACCCAACTCTGTTTTCGTTACTTGAATCGCTTCCTGATCCTGCCATCATCATAAAACCGGATGGCCTGATTCAGGTTGTCAATGCACATTTTGCCTCTCGCATAGGAAAAACGCCGAAAGCGTGCGTTGATCACTCTATATACGACCTGCTCAACTCCGATTTCCATTGTTTGCCGCCTGCCGAGGCTCTTGTAAAACAGTGCGCTTCGGCACTCCTGTCCGGCAAAAGCAGCGTCTTCCAAGACGGCAGTCATGGCTGGAGCGTGATGTTTAATCCGATTCGAGTAGATTCTGGAGCAGTGACAAGCCTCTTTGTCTCTTTTCAGGAGATTGTTCCGCCATGCAAAAGCATTGAGGAAAGCAGGAGCGCCAGTCAGGAAAAACTGGCCGCGGCGTTAGACGGAACGGGAGCAGGCGTCTGGGAGTGGTCGCTGAAAACCGGTGAACTTGTCTGCTACGGTGATGTCGGCTCGATATTCGGCAGTGAAAAAAACAAAATGAGCCTTTCCCTCGACCGTTTCAAAGAGTCGATCTATCCGGATGATCGTGAATACAGTTCTTTATTGATCTCGGAGGCTCTCAACACAAAGCGTGCTCTCGATATTCAATTCAGGGTCGTCAAGTCTGACGCTTCCGTTCACTGGATCATGATGAGGGGCAAACCGCTTTGCGGCACCAATGGCACGTTGGATCGTTATTCAGGAGTTCTTCTCGATATAACCGAACGCAAACAGCTTGAGGAGGAGCTGGGCAAAAGCAGACTGATGATGGCGCAGAGCCTCAAGGCTGCGCGTGCCGGCATATGGGAAAAGGATTTGAAGAACGATACCCTGTATTGGTCTGATTCCATGTGGCCACTCTTTGGTCTTGACGTGAGCCAGCAACCACTCACCTTCGCGCTCTGGAAGAAAGTGCTTCATCCTGAAGATCGTGATAAAGCGATCGAGAGCGCGGCGCAGGCCATCAGCGCAGGAGCTGAAATGAACGTGGAGTACCGGATATGTCGAGCAGACGGATCTGTACGATGGTTTATGTCGAGGGGTATGCCGGTATGGAATGATGATGGTAGTTTCGACCGCTATCTTGGCACAGTCATTGACATTTCCGAACGGAAACTTCTGGAGCGGGAGCTTCTTGAAAGCAAAAGCGTGTATGGTTACGCCCTCAAAGCGGCACGCGCTGGTGTCTGGGAATGGGATCTGCAAACTGACGAGAACATCTGGGACGACGAGATGTGGCCATTGCACGGGCTGACATTCGACAAGGGACTCAATCCTTCCTTCAGGCTCTGGGCGGATTCTATTCATCCCGATGATCGGGAGGTGGCCATCTGGGCCGTCACTGCCGCTGCCCGGCAGAAGCGCGAATTGAATGTCGAATACCGTACGATTCATAAGGACGGTTCCATTCACTGGCTCATGTCGCGCGCCCAGCCAAGATATGACAAGACTCGCAATGCCGTTTGTTATATCGGGACGGTTATCGAGATTACCGAACGGAAAATTGCTGAAATAAAACTCGCTGAAAGCAAGGTCAGGTTCAATTTCGCTCTTGAAGTAACCGGCGCGGGCATCTGGGAGTGGGATATCAGAACCGATCGTCTCTTCTGGTCCGATCAGATATGGATACTCTACGGTCTGGAACCGCAAGGCAAGATTGCATCGCACAAACTCTGGAAAATCCATGTCCATCATGAAGATCGCGATTTGACCTTCCAGACCATCATGTCTGCATACTCGCGTCGTGTGGGTTTCACTGTCGAGTACCGCGTCTGCCATCCTGATGACTCCATTCGCTGGCTGATGTGCCGGGGTGTTCCGTTGCAATCACAACACGAGTCTTCAGGCAGCTATCTCGGTATTATCATGGACATAACCGAGCGCAAACGGTCAGAAGAAGAAAAAAGTAAAAGCCAGAAGCAGCTCAATCTGGTGATCGAACAGGGCGATATTGGCGTCTGGACTATCGATCTCAGGGACTTCAGCGCACAGCGTACGCTCCAGTATGCGCGTATTTTCGGCTACGACTCGGTCGAGTCGGAATGGTCGCTGGAAGCGTTTCTCGAGCATGTGGTTCCCGAGGAGCGCCAAACCATCAGCCAGAAGATCAGGCAATGCTGCAAAAAACATCTGAATCATGCTTTTGAGTGCCATATCCGTACAGTCGACCAGCGGTTGCGATGGATTTGGGTGTTTGGCACGTTTAACTATGACACAAGCAACAGAACCTATTATCTCTCCGGAATTGTTCAGGACATAACTGTCCGGAAGCAGGCCGAACTGCTGCTCAAGGAGAGCGAGCAGAAATTCAGGAACATCTTTGAATTTTCACCGGTCGCGATTGGCATCGCCGATAACCGGGCAGGAGAGCTTTTCGATGTCAATGCCTCCTGGCTCAGACTCTTCGCCTGTTCAAAAGATGAGGTGATCGGCAAACAGCTTGGTGATTTTGGCATGTTTTTCAATGTCGAAGATCATCACAATATCATGTTTGATTTACGGGAGCACGGTCGGGTTTCGAACCGGCAGCTCGAACTGAAAAACCGCGCAGGCAAGACAATCACCGTGCTTTTTTCCGCCGAATCGATCACCATTACCGGTGAGCGTAACATGCTGCTGATGCTGAACGATATTACCGTACAGGAGCTTCAGCAGGCAAGCATCAACCAGCTCGAGCAGGCGGTAGCCGAGCGAACGGAGCAGTTGGAGGAGGAGGTTCAGCGTCTGAACCGTTTTCTCAGCATGATTTCCCATGAATACCGTACGCCACTGGCGATTATTCGCGGCAATCTGGATTTTATCGTGCTGAAACATAAAAGCGGCGATTATTCGCTGCAGCGCGAAATCGACAAAATCAAACAGGCTATTGACCGGCTGGTGGAGGTGATGGAGGTTTCGATTCAGGACAGCCGCCTCAAGGAGGCGAGAGAAGATTTGATCGTGACCAACTTTCAGGTTGAACCGGCGATTATGTCGCAGATCGAATCGTTCCGCGCCATGTGGCCTGAAAGAACGATTCGCTATGCCGGTAATGTCGATGGAGCGGAAATCTTCGGAGAGCAGGGGCAGTTCGGCATGGCCATCTTCAATCTGCTCGATAATGCCAGGAAATACTCCCCGCCGGTCTCACTGATCGAACTGGAGTGCCGGATTGAAAACGGCGAGGTGATTATTGTCATACGAAACGAGGGAAAAAGCATTTCCAGCGCCGAGTGCAGCGAGCTTTTCGAGAAGTACCGGCGAGGCTCAAATGCAGCCAACACGGGCGGCGCGGGGCTTGGCTTGTGGCTCGTCAGGGATATCGTCGAGCACCATCATGGCGCGGTAACGCTTCGTGGAATCAAGACAGGAGTCGAGGCGATCATCACTTTACCTTTGGTCAAGAGCAAAGTTTGAATTAATTATTCAGCGAAGTTATCTATAACCGACTGCACATGTCTGATCATAAGATTATCGTTGTCGAAGATGACCGTGATTTCCGTGAAATCATGGTAAAGTATCTCACGCTTGCCGGGATCAACGTCACCGCGACTTCATCAGCTCTTGAATTTTACAGCAGCATTGCAAGGGAGCCGTATCATATTGCCGTGCTTGATATTGGCTTGCCTGACCAGAACGGTCTTGTACTCGCCGAGTTCATCCGCAAGAATACCAATATGCGCATCGTGATGCTCACCGCGCAGGCCTCCATTTACAGCAAGCTCAGCGCGTATCGCTCCGGAGCCGACATCTACCTGGTCAAGCCGATTGATCTGGCTGAGCTCGCGGCGTCGATTCAAAGTCTTCTTGGTCGTCTCAATGTCGATTCGGAGCCTGCAAGCGTCCATGAGTGGCAGCCAGCCGAACTTGCTCCGGCTCCGGCGCAAACAGATGAGCCTCACTGGTCACTATTGCGCCAGGAGTGCTCTCTGATTTCGCCACAGGGATGCAAGGTTTCCCTGACCTCGAAAGAGTTCGATTTTCTGGAAAAACTGGCCGCGTCCCCCAATGAAGTCGTGGAGCGGCAGACGCTTTTGCAAGCCCTTGTCTATGACAACGACGAGTTCGGAAACAAGGCGCTCGACTCGATGGTTCACCGGTTACGGCGCAAAAAAGATGATCTCAAAATCCGGCTTCCGTTGAAAACTATCCACGGCGTCGGATACATCTTTTTCGGTTCCATCGTCATCTTCTGAATTTTCGTTCGACTCATTGCTCTCCCTTGCGCACGCTGGAGGTGAGCGTTGCCAGGGTGGAGCGGGGCGTGACGATTCTCCGAACCGCCAATGTCAATCACTCAAGACCTCCGTGATTGCCTCGGCAAGCTTGTTGAGCTTTACCGGTTTTTTCAGCAGTTTGCGCAGCCCGTAGCGGCTGAGCGACTCATAGTTGTCGATTGTTTTGCCAAATCCGGTCATCAGAATCATTTTGAGCTTCGGATTAAGCGCTTGCAGATTTCGCGCCAGTTCGATTCCAGTCATCTCCGGCATGGTGAGGTCAGTGATAACCAGGTCGAAGGCATCTGGATCCTTGCGGAACTCGGCAAGTGCCTCGACA
>CAIUQW010000095.1 GCA_903901395.1 uncultured Chlorobiales bacterium
AACACATCGAACCTGAAGTATATTTCTTCGTTACAAAACTTTCAGTGTTGATTTCTCAAGCTCCGTTCACCAATGTCAATCTTACCGCCATGATTATCTACATCAACGACAAACCCTGCGAAGTGAAGGTCGGCGACCTGCTGCTCAACACCGCAAAACAGAACAAATCTCACATAGGTTATATTTGCGGAGGCAACGGCATCTGCCAGAGCTGCTTCGTCTATGTGCTCGAAGGCGCGGAGTGCCTCTCTGCGCCGGGCGATGATGAAAAGGCATTTATCTCCGACAGGCTTTTCGCCGAAGGCGGACGCCTCGCCTGCCGAACGACTATCGTCAAGGAGGGGGCGATACGGGTACTGACCCGCGCTGAAAAATTCCGGCGGATCGTGCTCGGGCTGAACGTGCCCGGCTTCATTACCTACGCGCAGACTATCGGTTACAACGTGACCACCAAACTTCCGTCCGGCGTTTCGAACATCGTATCGAGAGTGCAGAGCGGACGGCTCAATCCCGTCGATACCATTGGCAAAATCGCCAGCGGACTCGGTCCGGCATCGCAGCTCGTCTACAAGAATTTCATCGAAACCTTCCCCTTCATGCAGATGCCTCTCGATATGGCTGGCAACGCAGCTAAAGGAACGCTCGACACGGCGTCCGGCGCGTTGTGCGCGGTCAGCGGCGGGCGGCTGCACCTGCCAGGCTCGACCTGCGCCACACACGACAAACCGGCGGAAGCTATCGAGCGCATTACCATCTCGTCAAAATGAGCCAGACAAATTAACCGGCCTTCCCGGAGCAAGCGTGAGCTTCTCCGGGGGCGCAAAGCTTTGCACGAAGCTGTTTCAGAAATCCTGACGATACTATCGATGATGGGCTACTCATCCGACTTTGGAACGATCGAATTCGAACTTGGAGTGAAAACTCTCGAACGCTGGTTGCTCAAGCCGGAGAAGACGATGAGCATCGCCATAGCCATTCCGAAGGAGCGGGCGCAGGACGAGCGGCGGGTCGCGCTCTCACCGGCGGGGGTGCAGATTCTGGTCGAACAGGGCATCCGGGTGGTGGTTGAAAGCGACGCGGGACACTTCTGCAATTTTCTCGACCACGATTACGCCGAAGCCGGAGCTATCATCGCTGCCTCGCCGGAGGAGCTGTATCCGCAGGCTAACGTCATTGTCAAGGTTTCGCCGCCGCAACCCGAAGAGCTGCACCTGCTGTTGCCCGGCCAGATGCTCATTTCAGCCGTGCACCTCGGCACGGTCAGCCGCCAGATGATCAAAACGCTGATCGACAAGAACATCACGGCGCTCGGCTTCGAGTTCATCGAAACGAGGGACGGCGAACTGCCCATCGTGCGGACGCTGAGCGAAATCGCCGGATCGCTCGCCATCCAGACGGCGGCGAAATACCTCGAAACCGGTTACGGCGGCAGCGGTATTCTGCTCGGCGGCATCGCCGGAGTGCCGCCCGCGCACGTCACCATCATCGGCGCGGGCACGGTCGGCCTCTTCGCCGCGCAGGACGCGCTCGGCCTCGGCGCGCAGGTGACGGTCATCGACAAGGAGATCAACCGTTTGCGGCGATTCGAAGCCTTTTTCAACCGCCACCTCGTGACAGCCATTGCCAACGAACACTACATCGCGCAGCTCGCGCGAATTTCGGACGTCATCATCGGCGCGCTCAGCCCCAAGCTGAAGCTGATCAAACCGCTGGTGAGCGAGCAGGTGGTAAAGACGATGAAACCCGGCTCGGTGATCATCGACGTCTCGATCGATCAGGGCGCCTGCTTCGGCACCAGTCGGCACACAACGCACACCAATCCGATTTACGTCAAACATGGCGTAACGCACTACTGCGTACCGAACATCCCGTCAGCCGTCGCCAAGACCGCCACCTACGCCCTGACCAACACGCTCCTGCCCTTCCTCCAGAAACTCACCTCGCACCAGACCATTCCCGAAATCCTCTGGAACAGCCACAGCCTCAGAAAAGGCACTTATCTTTATAAAGGCTACGTCACCAAGAAAATCCTCGCCGAACTGACCGACATGCCCTTTCGTGAAATCGACATGCTGCTCGCCACGGCGTGAAGAGGAAATGGACGCTGATGGACTGACGAGACGAGGCTATGACTCTTACATCGTCCATTAAAGTCCATCAGCGTCCATCAGCGTCCATTCTCCCCCACATCTCACAAATACTCCAGCCCCTTCCCCAGCTTTCTCGCTATGTACGAAGCACACGAAACGCCCGAGTAGGTCACGGCGATTACGCCCTGGCCGGGGAAGGTACTATCTCCGGCGGCATACAAATTTTTGACCGGCGTGCGGTTCTGCGGCTTCAGGAGGATGTTCTGGCCTGGCTTGAGGAGCGGGCCGTATGAGCCGTCGCGGCGGTTGAGGTAACGCGCGTGACTCTGCGGCGTGGCCGTTATCATAAGTTCCACGGCATTCTGCAATCCCGGCAAAAGGGGTTCGGCTCGCGCGAGAAGCGTCCGGGCGAAGGCCTCCTTGGCGTTTTTGTATTCCTCGCCGCGATAGTCATACCGTTGCCACTGCGTTGTTTCGGCAGTCACGAACAGGTGCAGCGCATGTTTGCCGGGTGGAGCGAGCGAGGGATCGAGCACCGTGGGCGCGGAGAAGTAGATCGTGCCGCCGAGCTTGTCGTACTTCGCCCAATCCTCGACGATGATGTGATGCATATGAAATCCCTTCGGCACAATCGAGCCGTCCACGCCAAGCCAGAGCTGAAACCAGCTTGGCGCTTTGATGAAACGATCCTCAGGCACTTTCAGCCGCGGATCGTCCACGAGCTTGCTGAAGGTGTCCCACACCGTGGCGTTGCTGACGACAGCTTTGGCCCGGACCTCCGAGCCGTCGCTCAGGCGGACGCCAACGGCCACTCCGTTTTCGACGATCACATTCAACACTTCGCTGCGAAATCGCACCGAACCGCCGAACTTTTCGATCCCCTTCACCAGCGCCGCCGGAATAGCTCCCGAGCCACCGACGGGATAGTTGATGCCGCCGTGATGCCGGTCAGCGAGGCAGATGCCCGCGTTGACGAGTGGCGTTGAAATGGCGTCCTGCACCGCCCAGGAGTAAGATTCGAGATCGATGAAGCGCAACAACTCCGGATCGCTGATGTAGCGCCGCGCCGTTTTGCCCATCGAAAAGAGGGTCTTGATCCCAAGCGACATGGCTTTGAGCGGATGGCGGGCGCCCACAACCCCAAGATGCATCACATCTTCGAGCGATCCGGCGGGCAGCGAGTTCAGAATATCATAGACCGATTCAAGCTCATCGTAAAATTTCCGGATACCATTACGCTCATGCGGAAAGCGTTGGCAGAGCGATTCGAGAAATCGGCTCCGGTCAAGCCACGCCGGAACCTCGAATCCCGCAGGCAGGTGGTAGTGAATCTGCACAGGATCGGGAATCGTCTGAACCTCGATGCCTAGTTTGCGAAAAATTCGCGTATGCAAATTGAGCGTACCCTTCGAATCGTCATCACAGAAGCCGTAAAAGACCGAAGCCCCGGCATCGAAAGTGTAGCCACCTTTTTGAAACGCGGAGCAGCTCCCGCCAGGAAATTTGTTCTTCTCGAACACGATGGTCGAAAACCCCCGCTCCTGCAACAACGCCGCCGTTGTCAGGCCTCCGATACCCGCACCAATGACAATGACATCAACCGAATTCGCCATCTTTTTCATTTTTTTGAATAAATGTCAAGCTTTCTCTTGCAGAATCGACATTTGACACTTGACTCCAAGCTCTCTAAAGATATATTTTTATATCGTTATTAAAAAAGCAGTTAGAAATAACAGGAGGAAAACAGCAATAAAATCAATAAAATGAGGTCGAAACGGACAACTCGCCTGCCCCTGATTCTCGATCTTTACAGGCGATTTCGTGACATTTTGTCCCGCATTTGTCCCGCAAAACTTCAGACATGAAAGCCACCCTGAGAGAACGCCAAGCTGGCCCCGGCAAAGTCTCGTTATACCTCGATATTTACCCGCCCGCGCCGCACCCTATCAGCGGCAAGATGACGCGAAAGTATGCCCTCGGGATCACTGTGTTGACCGCGCCACGGACGCGAGAAGAGCGCGACGCGGTGAAGGCGGCGCGGACGCTTGCCAGGGCTATGCAAGCGAAGATCGAGTTGCGGTTGCAGGCGCAGGATTTCGGGTTCCTCATCAGGGATCAGAAAGCGCCACTGGGCGACCAGATGCGCCGGGCTGCGGCTGAGGCTCGAACGAACGGAAAGCAGTATTTGCGCTGCTTGCAGCTGATCGAAGCGCGATACGGCGAAGGCTTGAGCCTGCAATACTTAACGCCCGCAGTCCTCGCGGACTTCAGGGCCTATCTTCTCGATAATTTCAGCCAGAACACCGCCTCGGCGTACCTGACGCGCTTGCTGCGCGTTCTGAAATCCACCTGGTCACAGGGGATGCTCAAAGAGAACCCCGGCGCGAGCATCAAAGCGATTGCGACGGAGCGCGGCGAAGTCGTCTATCTCGAACGCCATGAGATCGAAGCGCTCATGAAAACCGAATGCGAATCGCAGACGTTGAAGCGGGCTTTTCTTCTGGCCTGCGAAACAGGACTGCGAATCAGCGACATCGAAGCGCTGAGGCGCGAGCACTTCCACGCGACTGACAGCGGGCCGGAGATCAGGATCGCGCAGAAAAAGACCGGCAAAACGCTGACCATCCCGATCACCGCCGAACTGCTCGACTACCTCGAATTGCCGGAATCAGGGCCATTGTTTCGCGGCCTGAAGTATCGTGCTTATCACGGGACGCTGGCGCGATGGATTGCTGATGCCGGGATCCACAAGAAGATCACCTTTCACAAGGCCAGGCACACCTGCGCCACGCAGCTCATCGCCGCCGACGTTGGGCTTGCGACAACACAGGCGCTACTCGGGCACAAGAGCATCGCGTCAACGCTCATCTATACGCACGTATTCGATGCGAAGAAAAGAGAAGCTATTGAGAAGAAAAAAATCGTCAAATAATGGGAAAATCCAGAAAAAAATGATAATGTGAATATGCGGAAATAAAGTAACCCCTACCTATATGCTGCATATAAACGAGAGCGACGTATCTATAATAGCTGAGGCTATTTCTTTTTATGGCAAAGCCGAGCCTGAAAAGGGCATGATAGCGGAAAAGGCGCTCTCGAACATGGCGGCCAGCCACAGGCAAGCCGCTCAGATGTTGCGAGACAGCGCTGAGATGATGCAGAATGCAGAAGCAATAATGAAGGTGCAGACGGCGCTTATTTGGATTTCGACAGCTTTTCAATAATGTCGGCCATGTAGTCGAGATCGCTGGACATGGCTTTCATTTTAATACGGAGCTGCTCAAGGCTCAGCGTTGCTGCGGCGCTCTCAGTCGCGGCGGCTCGGACGCCTTTCATGATGTACCCGACGTCAAGCCCGGCATCCATGAGTTTCTTTTGCAGGATTCCTCCGATTTTATTCCTCCCTTTCAGATAGGTCGTCCAGTACGAACCATCTTTCAGGCCCATCGCCTCGGCTGCCGCCTTTTTGCTTCCATACTTCTTGATAAGCTCTTCTTCCAGACGGCGCCCGGCCTCAACATCTCCGTGCGACATAATCATAATAATCGAAAAATAAGTTGGAAAATATAGGAATAAATAGTAATATAGATAAATGGGATGCACCATGATGATGCAAATAATAATAACAAGATAATAACAAAAATGGAAGAACAAGAAGAAAAAAGGAAAATTGACGAAAGATTAACGGCCATCGAGAAAAAACTCGAAATGCTTTTGCCTAAATCTGAAGTCGAATCCGATATGCCCAAGAAAGTCCCGGCCATCGCAAGGTTCCTCTCGAAGATAGAAGGAAAGCCGGTCTGCGAATCGACGGTTTACAATCGCGTGGCGTCTGGTACGATCCCCTTTCACCGCAAAGGCTCGCGCCTGTTCTTTTACGAAAGCGAGATTCTCGAGGCGATCCGCAACGCCAAATCTGAGCGCGGCGTGGCGGGCGTGGCGCTTGTAGACAAAACCCGTGAAGTCGAAGTATTAAACGCATAACCCCTTACATCATGGAACAGACACTTACCAGGCGCTCGGCCTTTTGCGCGACCTGCATCGCCGACGCGCGAGACGCTTTCAGCGCGGCGGGCGTCGAGGTGACAAGTCGCGACATCACAACGCTGGCGATTACGCTCTTCATCGAAGAAATGAAGCGCTCGCAGCGCCCAGCAACGCCACAGCCGAACGGCCACCAGCCAGCGGCGGCTTTGCCACCCGTACCCGCGCCGCCGCCCGTGCCTGGCTATCAGCCGCCAGCTCAGGCGACCAAGCAGCAACCCGGCCAGCAGTTTATCACCGGCCCGAATGGACGCCCGGTATGCCCGGTGCATGGAACCGAAATGGTCATGGGGCAATATGGCTGGTATTGCAATTCAAAAGCCGCGCCCGGCCACCCGACGAACGCCAAAGGCTACTGCAACTACCGGCCCGATAAAAACTGGCAGCCCGCGAGCGTTGCGCCGCTTGCTCAGCCAGCTCCACAGCAGCACGTCGCAACGAACGACTACGACGCACAGCAATTCCCGACTGACGATTTGCCTTTTTAAACCACAAAACAAAGAACGATGAAACGCAAAACCATTAAACAGCATCTCGAATGCAGGCTTACTGACGCCGAGAAGATTGAGCGCGGCGCGGCCAGCGCAACACTGACGCTCGAGATCGGCGAACTCGAACTCGCCAAAAAATCTGCCGCCGATGACTTCAAGGCTCGAATCGACGGCAAAGCGCTGGAAGTCAAATCGATAGCGCGGACGCTTAAGCAGGGTTTTGAAATTCGCGAGGTCGGCTGTGAGGAGCAAAAGGATTACCAGGCGAGAACCGTCACGATCATCAGGCTCGACACCGGCGAGATCGTCAGTAGCCGCGGAATGACCATCGAAGAGATGCAGGAGCCGTTCGGCTTTGCTGAGGAAGCTGAGTTCGAAGAGTCTGAAGCTCGACCACAGCCTGAAGAAATGCGAATCGTCCGGCTCGGCAATGACTGACAAAGTGAAATTCGTGATCCCCGGCGAGCTTTACAGCTCCAAGAACTCTAAAGGCGTAATCGCCGGGGGAATCACCAAGAACGGAAAGGTACGGAGGATCCCGATCAGTTCGAAAGCGGCGCGGCGTCAAGCTCAACAGTTCGCCGCGTTGCTCGAAAGCAATCCCGGTTTCAAAATAACATGGCTCAATGAAACCGCGTTGCATGAGATGCCTTACAGAATGCAGATCAAGATATTCAGAGGCCGCGCCGGTCGCTTCGATTACAACAACATAGTGCAAAACCTTTTCGACGCTATGGTGAAAGCCGAACTACTTCCTGACGATGACGCCGACACGCTGATTCCTGTATACGTGCCTTACGAGATCGACCGAAAGAACCCTCGCACTGAAATCGTTTTCCTGTGATAGCAATCCCCGACAGCTTTGCCGCCGAGCTGCCGCATGGCCGCGCCCTAACCCAGCTCGAAGCATACTTTTTGCTACACGTCGAGCTTGAGGCCGGGGCGCTGCTTTCGCTGAGTGAATGCGCCCGGCGCTGGCGGTGGTCGAGAACCAAAGTTCGAGCGGCTGTTGTGAAATGGGGATTGATAATCGAAGCAGGAAAGCCAACGAGAATAAAAACAATAAAAGAACAGTCTAAGCCACAAGAAAATAAAGAGTTAAAAGAGCCGAAAAACGGCAAAAAAACAGCGGCGAGACCCACAAAGCCCGCCCCGGAGATCAGCGACGAACTCTTCCCTGATCTCGAAGCCAAAACACCGCCGACGTTCTCGCCGAAATTCATCATTGGCCCGTGGTTGCGCTGGTGCCAAACGAAGAAAGGCGGGAACTATCCGAACGAAAAGTCCAGACAGCGGATGTTGCAGAAGCTCTACGAAATGAGCCGAGGCGACGAAGAGCTGGCGGAGCGAGCGCTCGAAGAGGCGTTCGCTAAGAACTATATGACGTTTATATACAGCAACTTCGACACCCCTTACTATGAAACCCCTGCAAGCAATCATTCCAGTGGCTGCGCAAACCCTCACGCGGCGCGAAACGCCGAGAGGCTCAGACAGCTTGCTCTCGATGGCAATCCAAGCGCACGGCGGGACGCCTGAAGCTGCACTTGCGTCGGCGCGGCGACATGTCGAGCTGGCGAACCTCGCGGAGATCGAGAGAGCCGTTAGGCTCATTCAGGTTACAAAAGGCAAGTGCTACAGCCAGGCACTCGAAAAAAACATCGGGCAAACGCCGGGGTCTGGAATGGAGCTGCTCGGCATTGACAAGATGCTCCTCGACATGCGGATCACCCTCGCCGAACTTGACGAGCTTTTCAAAACAGTGAACCGCACCAAATACCAGTTCACCACATATTCGCCATTGCCGGAGGTAGCAGACTGGCGGCAGTGCCTCGACGACATCCGCTTGAAGAACATCTTGAGGCTTGACCAGGCGCACCAGCTCTTAAAAGCCGAGGCCGAATCGAAGCGCTTGCCTGAGAATGCGAGCTTCACGCCTCGCCAGCTCAAGGCCGCTGTCGATCTCGGCATGTGGAAGCTGATGTTCGAAGAGCAGCGCCAAGCCTGCTACATGCTGCTCGAATGGGTTGATCTGCCACGCGAAGCCATCGATGCGTATTGGTGTTCACTCAGTGCAGACGAGAAACGCGGTGTGCTGACGCTCGGCAATGCATCGGCGCGAGGGTTGGCGACTCAGCGGCTTTACGAAGAGCGCTACGGCGTAATAGCGACGAAATAAAAGCTTGCGCTATACTAAAATTAAATAGAAATAATTAGGAATATTAAGGAATAAAATGTAAATTCTTTTAATGGCTGAACAACACAAACCCTACCAAAATGACAAACGCCGACCGCATCTACCACGCCCACGTTAAGGGTCAGCTCAAGGGCAACCCACAGCGTTATATCGACGTCGCCGAGAAGATCAACTCGGCGATTGATGAAAGCTCGCTTTTCGATAGTGAGGCCGTATTCAGTGATGACGAGCTGGTATTGGTGCGCGATCTCATTGACGCTCATCTCGTTTACCGTAACCCTTGCATCGTGAGTGATCAGGAAAACAGGTGCATCAACTACGGGATGTTTTACCAGAAATTCCTTCGCGTTGATGAGACTTTCGACCTCGAAGCACAAACCGCCGAACTCCTGACGCTCAGGAATCGCGTGACGGAACTCGAAGAGCTGCTCGGCGAGCGCTTCACAACTACTCTGGCGAGCTGAGGAGGGCGCAACAATGGAAATCCTCTTTACAATAATCGTGGCCGCCGTGATATTCGCCGGGCTGATCGCCTTGCAAGGCGCGGCGCTCGGATTGCTTTGGCGTGACGATGCGGCTTTCAGCGCATGGAAAGCAGAGAATGACGACAAACTCAAAACCCCTTGAATCATGACAGAC
>CAIUQW010000096.1 GCA_903901395.1 uncultured Chlorobiales bacterium
ACGACCGAGCTTCGTTATCCGCTGACCCTGAATCCATCAGCCAGCATCTATGCCCTCGTGTTTGCCGAAGCGGGCAATCTCTGGGCCAGCGGTTCGACCTTTGACCTGACCGATCTGAAAAAATCGGCTGGCGTTGGCCTGAGGCTCTATCTGCCGATCATCGGCCAGATCGGCATCGACTACGGTTACGGCTTCGACTCCATCCCATCCGAACCAGACAAAAAATCCCAGGGCTGGAACTTCACCTTCTCGTTCGGCCAGCCTAACGACTGATCCATCGTTTCCGCAAACGGAAAAAGCCATGACTGAAGAGATTTCAGTCATGGCTTTTTTTATGATGCTGAAAGGAGTTGGCCGGTCGCGCTCACTCCTCGCCTTCGCCGCTTTTGCGGAGGCGTGAAAGCTCGTCCCGGATTCGCGCTGCCTCTTCGTAATCCTCATTGTTGATCGCATCTTCGAGCTTCCTGTCGAGTTCCGCCGCAAGCGACTCCTCCGAGGCTGGTTCCGCGCTCTCCTGATGTTCGGCAGCTTCTTCAGCAGCGGCATGCTCCTCTTCCTCTTTCTGCCGCTCCTCGACAATGCCGGCTTCGTTCATGATCTCTTCCGAAACGTAAATCGGTGCGTTGAAGCGAACCGCTATCGCGATAGCGTCGCTTGGCCTCGCATCGATCTCATGGACAACGCCAGCCATCTCGCAGATCACTTTAGCGTAAAAAGTTTCGTTATGCAGCTCGTCGATGAATACTTCGTTGACGTGAAGATCGAAGGCATCGGCAATCTGCTTGAAGAGGTCGTGCGTGAACGGGCGCGGCGGCTTGATGTTCTCGAGCTTGAGCGCGATAGCCTGCGCCTCGAATCCGCCAATGATGATCGGCAACTTGCGTTTGCCTTCAACTTCGTAAAGAATCAGGGCATAGGCGCCATTGGTATGAGGACTCGTAGACAGTCCAAGAATATCGACCTGAAGTTTTTGCATGATTCGGGAACATTTATCGTTTCAGCGGGAGCACAGCTATCCCGTGATCCATTAACAGAAAAGTACAGTTAAACATTTCTCTATCAAAGAAGTATGAAGCAATCGGGAATCATGAAGTATTCTGTAACCCGGATTGTCGAAACCGGCGACACCGCAAGTTTGCAGAGGATAACACTGCGATGTTGATCGTCAGTTCAGAGATCGGAAGATATGACGTATTGCGCCGTATTTATTTGTCCTTCCGATGCTGCCTGAAATGGTCGTGCAGAATCTTCGCCATCCGTGCCTGAACCTGCTCTCGTTCATAGGTCGCGAGGAAGTGCTTCAGGCTCTCTTCGCCCATGCGGAGCCGCTCTTCGGGGTTCGAGACAAGCGAAGCGAAGGCGTGCTCCCATTCTGCCTCCGAGCTTGCCAGAAAGCCGCTTTTACCGTGTATGACGGCATCGATGTTCGCACCTACCCGCGAAGCGACGACCGGTTTGCCGTGCGCCATGTACTGCAAAAGCTTGAAGGCGCACTTGCCCCGGCTCCACTCGTCATCCTCCAGCGGCATGATGCCGATGTCGATCGAGTCGAGCCACTCCGCTTCCGCCTCTTTCGACCAGCTGACGAACTCCCATTTCGTTTGCACTCCTTCCGGCGCTTTTCCACTCATGACCGAGAATCTCACGTTTGGAAACCGTGACTGGATGGAAGCCGCCGCCTTGTCGATCATGCCGAGAAAGTAGAGGTTGCCGGTGTTGCCGATCCAGCCGATGGTAACTTCCTTGCCGCTTCCTGCCGGTGGCGGCGGTTCCGGAAGTTTGGTGTACGCGGTTGGAATGATGAAGGTGTTTGCCGGATTGAACCTGCGGGAGTAGCTGGCCAGAGCCTCGCTGCCCGCGAAGATGATTGACGAGCGCTTGAGGACGGCGTTCAGGCGCCGGATGCTTTGTCTGGAGCCGGGCTGCGTCGGCTTGGGTTTTCCTTTCAGGTAACTTTCGACGGCGTAGAGCGCGTCGTCGTAATCGTAAATCAGCTGGCTCTTTCGCGCGATGATGGAGGTGAAGAGCGGAGCCAGCGGTTTGCGTTGCAGCCAGACGTAATCGTACTCACCGCAGCGGAGCGCGATAGAGAGTTTTTCAGGATAGCTTTTACTCGTGATGCGGATCGTTTGCATATCGATGCCATACTCCTTCCAGTAGGGGAGGAACTGTTCGACGCGGTATCGGTAACTGGCCCGGTTTTCGGCGAGATGCAGACAGAGAATCCTGATCATTCTGTGGCGTCACGGTTTGATTTTCTCGCCCAGCCCGTCCACGAGCGCGATCCACCGGCCATCCGGCATTCTGTGCGGATCGACCGTGTGCATCCCTTTATTGTTCCAGCTCTCGGCTCCCTCCTGAATGACCGGCGTTTCGGATACCGGCTCCTCGCGATAGGTGGATGGCGTCAGTTCGGTGATGCGGAAACCCCACGCCTTGCTGCCGTAGCGGGGCTGGCCGTCCTGCGCGTACCGGTAGAGAACGCCTCCATCCTCGATGACCCGCCCGCCGGGCCGCGCGAAGTGGTCGCTGTTTCTGAAGACAGGGCTTTGCGGATGCTCCTTCCAGGGGCCGGTAAGCGATTCGGCGACATACAGATGGAGATTGTTGACCTTCCGCATGTAGCTGAAGAGGTACCAGTGGCCGTTGTGAAACACGACCGACGGGTCGAGCAGCGGCACTTCGCGCTTGTCGCCTCTGAGGAGCGTGGCGACTGGCCGCCAGTCGTTCGGAAACGAGGCCGCGCGGTAGAGGCGGATCGATTTCGATTTGGCGCACTCGGGAATCATGTACATCTCGCCATCGTGTTCAAAAACATAGGGATAGGAGAGGTGGAACCGCTCCCGGAGCGCCACGCCGGTGTAGCGCCATGTTTTGAGATCGTTGCTGACGGCGTGACCGATTTCGCCGGTATTCCGCTTCGTGTTGAGCAGCTCGAAGAAGAGGTGATGCGTGCCGTCACGGGTGATCATGAAGGGATCGGCCACGAATCGCGCGGGCACATCGGTGATGTCACTGGCCGTCAGAATAGGGTTTTGAACTCCGGAAGCGGGCACGAGCGTGACGGGATCGGGGCCTTCATACAGACCAATCGACCAGATATCGTTCTCCTGGCGTTGCTGCTTGCGCCGCCGCCGTTTGAGCCGGTGACTCA
>CAIUQW010000097.1 GCA_903901395.1 uncultured Chlorobiales bacterium
AACGACCTCAAGGCGGCGATGTTCCTGACCGGATCGGCCACCATCGAAGAACTGAAACGAGCACCTATCAATCACAAACCCTGAGCACCGGAGCCATGACTTTACAGATAACCCAGGAGCAGGTTGAATCCAAGTACCGTCAATACCACTCGCGAATCAATGAAGCGCTCGCGCAGTGCTTCCAGAAGGAGAGTCCCGGCACGCTCTACGGCCCGGCTCGCTACATTCTCGAAGGAAAGGGCAAGCGCATCCGCCCGTTCCTGACGCTGCTCGCCGCCGAAGCGGTCAGCGGCGCCAGCGACAACGCGCTGGGCGTCGCCCTCGGCGTCGAGGTGCTGCACAACTTCACCCTGATGCACGACGACATCATGGATGCTGCCGACCTCCGTCATGGCCGCCCGACCGTGCACAAGCAGTGGGATGTGAACGCCGCGATTCTCTCGGGCGACATGATGATCGCCTACGCCTACGAGCTTGCGATGAATGCGCTGAGCTCGCGCCACGCGGAGGTGATCCACATCTTCAACGACGCCAACATCACCATCTGCGAGGGACAGGCGCTCGACATGGAGCTGGAGCTGCGCACGGACGTCTCCATCGCCGACTACCTCGACATGATCGCCAAGAAGACGGGCCGTCTCATCTCGGCGGCGCTCGAAGCGGGCGGCGTGGCAGGCAACGCCACGCCGGAGCAGCTTTCGGCGCTCGTCACCTTCGGCGAGAAGATCGGACGCGCTTTCCAGATTCAGGACGACTACCTCGACATCATGGCTGGCGATGGCAAGTCGGGCAAGGTGCCGGGCGGCGACGTGATCAACGGCAAGAAAACATGGCTTCTGCTCCGCTCGCTCGAACTGGCCACGGGCGAAGACCGCGAGCTGTTGCAGTCGATCTTCGACAACAAAGGCACCACGCCGGAAAACGTGCCCTCCGTCAAGGCGATCTTCGAGCGCTGCGGTGTGCTCGACGAGACCAGGGCAAAGATCAACGAGGATACCGAAGCGGCTTTCGCGGCGCTCGACGCCCTGCCGACGGAGGAGGGACGCGGCTACCTGCGAGGGTTCGCCAATATTCTGATGAAGCGCGATTTCTGAGACCTTTCCGGGGGGATGACCCCTCCCCCCGGCTCTCTTCACTACCCCTTGACCCTGACCATGACAACGACCTCCGAGCAAAGCGTACCGCTTCTGCTGCTCATTATTTCCCAGCTTCCCGGCATCGGGCCGTCCAGAGCACGCGCCCTCATCAACCGCTTCGGCGCGACCCCCGCGCTGCTTGAAGCGGATTACGAGGCGCTGCGCGAGATTCCCGGTATCGGCGAGACCATCGCCCGCGAAACCGCCGAGCGGCTCGCAAGTCCAGCGTGGCTGGGGAAGGCTCGCGAGGAGGCCGAAAAGCAGCTCGAACGGACGGAACGGCTGCAAGCAGCGGTCGTGACGATTCTCGATCCGGCATATCCGCCGCTTCTGAAGGAGATTTACGATCCGCCGCTCCTGCTTTTCGTGCGCGGCAATCCCGAGGCGCTCTCGCTTCCCTCGCTCGCTGTCGTCGGCACCCGCAAAGCCACGGCGTACGGCAAGCAGGCGACCGAATTCATCTGCCGCGAAATGGCGAGTAACGGATACGCCATCTTCAGCGGCCTGGCTTACGGCATCGACATGATGGCGCATCGCGCGGCGGTCGAGAGCGATGGCGTGACCGTCGCCGTGCTTGGCTGTGGCATCGACCGAATCTACACCGATCCCGCCGGTCGGCTCTGGCCGCGGATTCTCGAACGCGGCGCGATCGTTTCGGAGGAGTGGATCGGCGCCAAACCCGAGCCGGGCAACTTTCCGCGCCGGAACCGCCTCATTTCCGGCCTCACGCAGGGCACGCTGATCGTCGAATCGGACATCAAGGGCGGCTCGATGATCACCGCATCCTGCGCCCTCGAACAGAACCGCGAAGTGTTCGCCGTGCCGGGCAGCATCTTCTCCGCCGCCTCGCGCGGCGCGAACTGGCTCATCCAGCAGAACCAGGCCAAGGCTGTGCACTCCGCCGAAGACATTCTCGCCGAACTCGATCCGGCGCGGAATCCGGCGCTGAAAAAGGTGGATGCTCCTGAGCCGCTCGCGCTGAACATCGAGGAGTCGTGCATCGTCGAGGCGCTTCAGGCGGGCGCGATGCACATCGACCTCATCGCCGAAAAGACCGGTCTGAAGATCGACATGCTGTTGGTGCATCTTTTCGAGCTCGAACTGAAGCGGATCGTCGAGCAGGAACCCGGCCAGATATTCAGAAAACGCACCCCGTGAAACGCGCGAAACCCGCATGGCGATGCCGCTGAATGTCCCTTTTGCTTATCCTGTTTTTCTTTGCTGCAATAGTATTTTAAAACCGGAATTATTACTTTGCGAAGTATCGATTCGATGAAAGACAAAGAACCGTACGCGCTGTATCACGAAAAACCTAAACACACCGATAATGAATGACTTCAAAAGAATGAAAAAAGCGGTTTCAGGATTTCTGTTCATGTCCCTCACCCTTGGCATGACCTTCTCGGCTTCGCAGGCTTCTGCCGCTGAAAGCGCTCAGAAAATCGGTGTCGTCGATTACGGCAAGATTTTCCAGATGATGCCGGAGACCAAGGCCGCCGAGCAGTCCATGCAAACCATGAAAAACCAGAGCGGCGCGGAGCTGGCCAAGCAGCAGACCGCATTCCAGCAGGCCGTCCAGGCTTATCAGAAAGCCGGCAAGCCGAACGCCGTCAAGGAAAAAGCTCTTCGCGACCAGCAGGAAGCCTTGCAGAAAAGCGCCATGGAGAAGCAGAACCTGCTGGCTAAAAAGGAGCAGGAGCTGGTTGCACCCATCCGTCAGAAAATCGACGCCACCGTCGCTGCGGTCGCCCAGAAGGATGGCTACAGCATGATTTTCGACAGGAATGCCCGCGTGTACGGCGACGAGCAGTCGGATATCACCTACAAGGTGCTCGATCAGCTCAACATCAAGTAACCCTCTTTCGGAACTCCTTTGTATTCTCGCCGGACAATCTGTCTTTTTCTGGCAATAGTGTTCAGCGCCGTCGGCTGCAGCTCTCCCAAAGGGGAGTCTCGCATGCCGACGGCTGCTGTTTCGGGAAAAGATATGCCCGCCCAGGAGAGCTGGAATGTCACGCTCGTGATTTCGGATAACGGCAGAACGAAAACCGTGGTCAGCGCTCGTCACGCGGCGGAGTATCGTCAGGGCGAGAAACAGGAAATCCGTCTCGATGGCGGTGTCAGCGTCCAACTGATAGGCCATGACGGCGCGGCGACCATCCTGACGGCAGGACGGGGAATCGTGCATGACAATCGTGACATCGAAGCGCTCGATAACGTCGTCATCCGTTCGGCGGACGGCACCGTTATTCGCACCGAACATATCACCCGAACCAGCAGCGACCGTATGATACGGTCAGACAAATATGTCACCATCACCGGCCCCGCGCGCACCATTCGCGGGTATGGCTTTGAAAGCGATGAAGCGATGAAACGCTACAGAATTTTCCATGCCAGCGGTGAAGCTTTATCCCAATAATCGACTTTGTTTGATACCAGCATGAAATTACACATTCTCAAATCGAAGATTCACAACGCCATCGTTACCAGCGGAGACCTCGAATACGAAGGGAGCATCACCATCGACAAGGAGCTGCTCGACATGGTCGATATGATGGCCAATGAAAAAGTGCTGGTGGTCAACAATAACAATGGCGAGCGGTTCGAGACCTATATCATCGAAGGTACTCACGGCTTGCGCGAAATTCAGCTTAACGGCGCGGCGGCCCGTTGCGCCCTGCCCGGCGACGAGATCATCATCATGACCTTCGCCGAGATGGAGCCTGAGGAGGCTCGTGCATGGAAGCCGATGGTGCTGATCGTTGACCGGATGAACAATCCGAAACGCCGCCACCGTGTTGGCTCCGAAGATGAATATCTCGGCTGAAATTCAATCAACCCCTTGACAAATACAATGTTATGAGCCTTGCAATCGTCATCATGGCCGCTGGTAAAGGCACGAGAATGCAATCGGATCTTCCGAAGGTGCTGCACGAGGCGAACGGCAAGCCGCTTGTGGCCTATGTGATCGAGAAATCGCAGGCGCTCGATCCCGAAAAGATCGTGCTCATCGTCGGTCACAAGGCCGAACTGGTTCGCCAGGCAACAGCAGCTTTTCCGGTCGATTACGCCCTGCAGGAGCCGCAACTCGGTACCGGCCATGCCGTCATGCAGGCTGAGCCGTATCTGAATGATTTCGACGGCGAGGTCATCATCCTGTCGGGAGACGCACCGCTCTTCACGGCTCGCACGCTCAGGGAGCTGATCGGCTTCCATCGCTCGCGGCAGGCCGTCGCCACGGTGCTGACCGCAGCAATGGAGGATCCGGCGGGATACGGGCGGATCATCAGGAACGGCGGTGGGGAAGAGGTGCTGAAGATTGTCGAGCACAAGGACGCCACGGAGGAGGAGAGAGCGGTCAATGAAATCAACTCCGGCGTCTACGTATTCAACGCCGCCGAGCTGTTTTCAGCCCTGCACGGCATCACCAACCAGAATGCCCAGGGTGAATACTACCTTACTGACGTATTCGGTATCTGCTTCGGAAAAGGCAAAAAGGTGTGCGCCTTCAAGGTGGCCGACGCCAACGAAATCCGCGGCATCAACACCCTCGAACAGCTCAGGGAAGCCGAACAGCTTTTGCAGGGCGAGGAGTATCTTTAAGAAAAGGAGTGTAAGAGTGAAAGAGGCAACGGTCTGCTGAAAAAGCTCTGGTCTCTCGATCTGTACGCTATGGAACGGTTGCGCAACGAGTTGGCAGAACCGATGTCGCGCAGATACAGTTGTCATGTGATGAGGTTTCATCCAGATACTCGACAGCGCGTATCGTATAACTGTCTGGCTGTTGATTGGGTTTCGGCGTGAACCTTGCCGACAGCGTCAATCGATAGCGCGTGTTGCGGTATTTTGCGTGATCTGTCGTAATCTGTTCAACAATGAGCGTGAAGAAAAAGCTGGTCGTGGCGCTTGGCTCCAAGCCGGGCGCTGAAATTCCTCCTGGCGATGCAGTCTACTGCGCCAATGCAGCCATCGGATATTATGCGGAAGCGGTCAGCCGGTTTCCGAGCGTAGTCAGCGTGGCGAGTCCCGAATTGATTCATCCGAAAGAGCGCGCTGAAGGGGTTCCAAACCGGGAGACGCATGTGCGGCAGTGGGAGATGACTGTTGCTTCACGGCCCGACAAAATGATTCTTACAAGAACCGGTTCTTTCGAATTTCTGCAAGAGGTGCTCGTCGAGGCCGGGTTTCACTCGCCGGTCGAGGCTGTTTCGGCTCACGAGCGCCGAATGCTTGTTGGCAGCATCAGCGGCTGTTACGATCCGATTGTCACGAGCGATTTTTTCAGGCTTCCATTCAGGATGAAATTGAGGTATGCCGGCTCGCTGACTACCACCTTCCTGAAGCGCCTGCTTGACAGGCAGACGGATTGCGGATCGGTGTTCCGGCCATCGACGGGCATTCTCGCGCTTGTTTTCGCCATCGCCGATCATGGCCCGGATGCCGATTACGTCATCTGTGGGGTTGGCGTCCAGAAACGGCACGACTATTTCGGCACCAGCAATGCAAGTCAACGA
>CAIUQW010000098.1 GCA_903901395.1 uncultured Chlorobiales bacterium
CGTTGACCCGGTTGCCGCGCCCGACCTGCCCGCCGTCGCCCCCCTCCGCTGAGGTGCCAAGCACCGTGAGATAGAGGCCATCCTCGCCGCGCAATGGATCGTCGAGCGTGTTGATGTCGATTCCAACCGAGTCGAACGAGCATTGCTTGCTTTCGACGAACGCCATCAGCTCTTCGCGCAGGGCGGCTTTGCGCTCGAAGTAGCGCGATGCATTCGGAACGAAGCGATCCACAAAAGCAATCGCCACCGTCAGTTGCAGCTTCCGCCCGTTGCGGCAGCCCATGATTTTGACATCCTCGCCAGCTTCGGGAAATCGCTCCTTCAGTGCGGGCGAATTGAGGTACTGCTCGGCAGCGAGAACGATCCGCTCGGTCTCGCTCAAGGGCGCGTAGCCGACGCCGACCGAGGTGTCGTTCGCGCCGATCACCTTGCGGGCGAAAGCGTCGGTCAGCTCCGGCGAACCGGGCTTGATTTCGTTCTGGAAGATCAGATGCAGCTCCGGATCGACGAATCGCAAATGCTCGCGGATCCAGCGCTTCGTGGCAGCCTCGGCGATCTCGCCTACCGGCACGAGCTGGCCGTTGCAGGTGTAGGTGGCGCGGTCGCCGAAGATCAGCTTTATCGGTTCGAGAATCATGCCTCCGCCGGTTCTCGGCAGGCTTCGCCCAGCCACGAGCAGCCCTTTGTCGAGGTTGTGATGGCAGATGTGGCCGAAAAGGCTTTGGTACTCACGGCAGAGATCGACGCAGACCGCCTCCATGATCGAATCGCAAATCGTGTCGGGGTGCCCGACCCCCTTGCGCTCGACCAGCTCGAACGACTGCAAAGCCATCGGAGCCGCGTCACTCCGTTCAACCGTGATGTTTCGCGGAACGCTCATGACTCCTTTTTCTCTTTCTTCTCACCTTCATTCAGCTCTTCGATTTTGGTGGCGAGCACCTTGTCGATGCGCTGGCTGTCCATATCGACCACTTCGAGCCGCCAGCTCTCCCAGAAGGTGATGTCGCCGGTCTGCGGCATCCGCCCGAGCAGCCACATGATCATGCCGCTCAGCGTGTGGTAGACCCCCTTCTCCTCCTCCGGCACGTAGCGCAGGTCGAGCGTGTCCTTCAGCTCCGGCACGGGAATCAGCCCGTCGAGCAGCCACGAGCCATCCTCGCGCTGTACCGCCCACGAATCTTCGAGGTTGCGCGGCACGAACTCGCCCGTGACCGCTTCAAGCATGTCCTGCAAGGTGACGAGTCCCTGAATTTCGCCATACTCATCCACCACGAACACCATCTGTGTGCCGGAAGTTCTGAAGTGGTCGAGCAGCTCCATGCCGGTCAGCGTTTCGGGCACGTAGACGCAGGGCTGAAGATGATCGCCAAGGTTGGTTACGCCGCCTTTGATCGTCTGCGCGAGCAGCTGCTTGGCATTGACCACGCCGACGAGCGACTGCAAACCGTTGTGGCAGACGGGGAAGCGCGAATGCTCCGACTCGCCGACCCGCTGCATGTTCTCTTCGAGCGGCAGGGCGGTGTCGAGGTAGACGATGTCCGCGCGTGGCACCATCAGCGAGCCGAGCTGGCGGTCGTCGAGGCGGAAGACGTTACGCACCATCTCGTGCTCCTGCTGCTCGATGATACCCGCTTCGGAACCCTCTTCGAGCAATGCGTGAATCTCCTCCTCGGTGACGCTCGGCTGGGTCTGCTCGTGCCTGCCCAGGAGGCGCAGGATGGCATCGGTCGAAGCCGAGAGCAGTCGCACGAAGGGTCGGGTCGATGCTGCGAGAATCTGCATCGGGCGCGCGACGATGCGGGCGATCCCCTCCGGATCGCTCTGGCCGAGCCTCTTGGGCACCAGCTCGCCGATGACGATGGTGATGTAGGTGATAAACACGACGACAAGAACCGTTGACGCGATGTCGCTCGCTTTCGCGGTCATGCCGTACGATTCGAGTGTTTTTGAGAGGAGAGGCGTAAAGGTCGATTCGCCGATGATACCGTTGAGCACGCCGATGACCGTCAGGCCGATCTGTACGGTAGAAAGGAAGCGCGTCGGTTCATGGCCAAGCTTGATTGCCGCTGTCGCCGCCTTGTCGCCATCCTCGGCAAGCCGGGTAAGGCGCGAACGCTTCGCGGTGATCAGCGCCATCTCCGACATGGCGAAGAGGCCGTTGACGAGAATAAGAAGAAAAAAAAGAATCAGGATTTCCATGGATGTCAGTCAGGTGTGCGAACCGTACCCGCCTCAGGAGACAGATACACATACTTTATAATACGTTATAAACCGCTGATTATAAAGAAGGGTTTCCGGGGTGGATGTGTTGTGACTTGGGGGGGACGGAAATCTGTCGCCAGCACTCGATAATCGATGGCGTCGGATCCCGGTATTTCACACGAAAAACGCGAGCGTTCAGGACAAGGCGGGAGGATAAAACCACAAAAAAAAGAAGCTCCCTCGAAGATTCAAGAAAAGGGAGGAACCTGATCTCGAACCACTGTATCGAAGGAGCTGTAAATTGCTTCGCCGTTGGTCTTGCGGCCTTGCGCAACTGTATATTGCACTGACATATACGCGCCACATTCATTTCAGCCCGTTCACCCGCGAGCGTTGCGCTCGTGGCAGGCTTGAGCGCAGAGACTGGCTGGACGAGTCAAGCAATGCATTGTTGTCTGAAGAGTTCTGGACGGGAAATGATCCTGCTCCTGAAAGTATTCAATGAAACGATTGTACCCGTTCGCATATACTTAAGAGTACCGCTTGGCATTCGAGTATGACAACAATTTCAAGGTTCATCCATGAAACATCTCAGGATTGCTTATATCAAAGCAACGAAAACTATCATGTTCAGCTTTTTCCGAGCAGAAGCGTTCTTGCTGTTTTATTTCGTTGGGCGATGTTTTCGATAACAATGGGGCCTATCAGACCGGCGCTTGTTCCTGCAATGAAAAGCAGCCAGATATTTGATATGCCGAGTTTGGTGAGTCCGATTCTCGATGCGGCTGTGAAGAAGATATGGAAAAGATAGATGGAGTAGGAGTAATTGCCGATGGTTGCGAGTTTTGTCGATTCAGCTTTTGTGAGGAGCAACCCCGCACAGGAGACCAGGCCGATAATAAGCGCATTGATGGAGCGGCGTCCGCCTCCGTATTCATTTCCGAAAAAGACGAGAAACAGAATGACGAGAGTTACAGCGATATATCCTGTCGCGCGGGGATGGGTGAGTTGCAGGGGGAATCGGGTGAAATAGAGTCCGGCAAGGAAGTAGGTGAAAAGATAGAATGTTCCGGCGATAGACAACCACGGAGTGCCAATATTCCCGACGAATGCGATAGCCGCAATGAAGAATATGATGGCGAAGTTGATTTTCGTTTCGAGCGCTTTCCACTGTTCGAGCAGCAGAATGACGAGAAAGATCAGGAAAAGCGATTCAAGGAACCAGTAGTGCGCCACGGGCATGAGATGCAAACATTGCCAATCGCAAATGTGATTGCTGGTGCCGGGTGTGATGGCTTGGAAAATCGCGAAGATTGTTCCTATGAAGAGCATCGGAACGATGAGGCGGCGAATCTTTCCTTTGATGAACGCTTTCCAGTTTCCGGAATATGGCCGCCAGCCGTAAACGAGGCCGGAGAGAAAGGTGAAAAGCGGCATTCGGATATAGGCGAGAAGGGCATTGGCGTCCTTGAGGATTCCGCTTTGCAGTTTGAGCCCTGAGTCCGGCCCGATGCCGATGACATGGTACGCCACGAGCATGATACATGCCAGCCCTCTGAGCGTATCGACGGGGATGTTACGCTTTTTTATTGCTTTAAAATTTAGTTGTTTTTGGTTGATTCTCTCTTCGTTCTCACCCAGGCGTCGCTTTTTTTGCGGATTGCCATTGCGGCGTAGAGCGGGATTTTCCAGAGGATGTAGAATGGGGCGGCCAACAGGACGCGCCAGGTGTGAAGGGAGGCTCGGCGCTGGATTTGGCCTGAGATAACGTAGAAAACGAGAATTGCCCACCACGCGGCAATGACAAGATTCCAGACTCCGTGGAGCAGCGTGAGCGTCAGCAGCGAGGCGGCGGCGAAGAGGAGCACGAGCAGCGTGAGCGGTGGGACGACGAGTTCGGCGAAAGCGATGAGGTAGCGTATCTGGCCGGTGCGGAAAAAGAGGCCAAGCAGGTGCGGAGCCATCGTCGCGACGAGGTTGAAGCGCCCGCTCTCCCACCGTTTGCGCTGGCTCGACGCATTGTCGCCCGAGGTGACCATCTCGCTCCGCACAATCGCGTCCGGATTATAGTGCACGCTGATCTCCTCCATGAGCAGCAGGATGCTGAACTCCATGTCCTCCACGATCGAGTGGCAGGGCCAGCCGGTATCTTCGATCAGAAATTTGTCGAACGCCATGCCGTTACCCTTGAGTACGCAGGTTTCCGAGAGCTGGAACGGCCCGGCCATGCGCAGGTGGTTGAAAACGTTGAAGGCTGCGTCGAGCAGCCCCGGTCGCCATCCCGCCTCGGGGTTGCTGACGCCGTTGTACCCCTGAAGCGCCTGGATGCCGGGCTGGCTGAACGAGAGGCTCACCTCGCGCAGGTAGTTCCGGTCGGCGCGGACATCGGCGTCGATGATGGTGATGACGTCGAGCGCTTTGTACAGCTCCTTGTGCTGCTTCAGAAACCAGTCGAGCGCCTGCCCTTTTC
>CAIUQW010000099.1 GCA_903901395.1 uncultured Chlorobiales bacterium
GAGAATCAGAAACGCCTTGAATAAACTGATCCTGCCGCGAGGTTTGCTATTGTTCTCCTCTTTCTTAGCTTTGGCCATTGCACATTTCCACTCTTGAGCATGAATATTTTAGGGATAGAAACCAGTTGCGACGAAACCTCTGCGGCCGTGCTTGGCGGCGGGAAGGTTCTCTCGAACGTCGTCAGTTCCCAGCGATGCCATACCGATTTCGGTGGCGTGGTGCCCGAACTGGCTTCACGGGAGCATGAGCGGCTGATCGTCTCCATCGTGGAGGCCGCCATAACCGAAGCAAATATAGCAAAAAATGACCTCGATGTCATAGCCGCCACCGCCGGGCCGGGGCTGATCGGCGCGGTGATGGTGGGCCTCTGCTTCGCCGAAGGTCTCGCCTGGGCGCTCGGCAAGCCCTTCGTGCCGGTCAACCACGTCGAGGCGCACATCTTCTCTCCCTTCATCAGCGACGAGGCGGGGCACCGCGAGCCGAAGGGCGATTTCGTGTCGCTGACCGTCTCCGGCGGCCACACGCTGCTCTCGGTCGTCCGGCAGGATTTGAGTTACGAGGTGATCGGGCGCACCATCGACGACGCGGCGGGCGAGGCGTTCGACAAAACCGGCAAGATGCTCGGCCTTGGCTATCCGGCGGGACCGGTGATCGACAAGCTCGCCCGCGACGGCGATCCGGCGTTTCACCGCTTCCCGCGGGCGCTGACCTCCGGTTCACAGACCAGCAAGAGTTACAAAAACAACTTCGACTTCAGCTTCTCCGGTCTCAAAACCTCCGTGCGCACCTGGCTCGAAGGCCACGACGCCGAGTACGCCCAGGAGCATCTTGCTGACCTCGCCGCCTCCGTTCAGTCGGCGATTGTCGAGGTGCTGGTGGAGAAAACCATCGCCGCCGCGCGGCTGCACCAAGCCAGCGCCATTTCGGTGGCGGGCGGCGTGAGCGCCAATTCCGGCCTGCGCTCGGCGATGCAGTCGGCCTGCGACAAGCACGGTATCGAGCTTTTCATCCCGGCGCTCGCCTACTCGACCGACAACGCGGCCATGATCGCCACGATGGCGAGCCTGATGATCGAGCGCGGCAAGTACCGGGTCGAGCTGAATTCCTACGGCGTTGCCCCCTTCGCCCGCTTCGACGCCGCCAGAAAAGGGGCGCGTTGAAATAGTTCGGGAAATAGATTATCTTCGGAATCGAAAAAAGCGCCCACTCCGGCACGATTCCTGCCGGAAGGCAAAGCTCCGAATACCAACCGCAAGCCACAGATCATGCTCAACACCTTTTTTGCCCTGATGCTCTTCGCCCCACCGACAGGAGGACAGACGCCTAACCAATCATGGCAACTTGTTTTCCCCGTCTTGATGTTTGTCGTTTTTTACTTATTTGTACTGCTGCCCCAGCAAAAACAAAAGAAAAGCAAAGAGCAGTTGCTGGATAGCATCAAACGCGGCGACAAGGTCGTCACCATCGGCGGTATTCACGGCACCGTCGCAGGGATCGAAACCGACAAGAAAACGGTTCTTGTCCAGGTTGCCGACAACGTCAAGATCAAATTCGAGCGCTCGGCTATCGCCAACATCGAAAAACAGGAAACCGGCGACAAGCTCGCCGCGAAGGAGTGAGAGGCATCGATGCAGGAAATACCCGCAATTCTGGTTCTTGAAAACGGTTCGGTTTACCGCGGAACCGCATTTGGCCATACCGGCGAAGCTGCCGGCGAGGTGGTCTTCAACACCTCGCTGACCGGCTATCAGGAGATTCTGACCGATCCCTCCTACACCGGGCAGATGGTGGTCATGACCTATCCGCTGATCGGAAACTACGGCATTACGCCAAACGACGACGAGTCGAAAAAAATCTGGGCTTCGGCGCTGATCGTGCGTGAAGC
>CAIUQW010000100.1 GCA_903901395.1 uncultured Chlorobiales bacterium
GAAAATCCATGAAAAAAACATTTCAGAAGCGGCTTTTTACCGGAGCCCTTGTTCTGATGACCGCCGTGATGGGCCAGCCAGCTCATGCCGCCGTCAATAAGTACCAGAAGCTTGTCGATGCGGATGTGAAAAAATTCCAGGGTTACTTCAAAAAGGAGTTTCCTGGCGTGAAATTGGGCGATTACGCCGATGGCGTCTATGCGCTCGATGAGGATGCCCGCAAGCAGTGGAAGGAGATGGAGGAGTTTCCGCCGTACGAACTCGATGTCGAGGCTGGCAAGGCGCTCTACAACAAGCCTTTCGCCAATGGCAAGTCGCTGGCGAGCTGCTTTCCGAACGGGGGAGCCGTGCGTGGCAAGTATCCCTACTTCGACGAGAAGCGCAAGCAGGTGGTGACGCTCGAAATGGCGATCAACGAGTGCCGCGTCGTGAACGGCGAGAAGCCGTACCCCGGCTTCAAGGGCGATCTGGCGAAGGTTTCCGCCTACATGGCCTACATCAGCCGCGGTCAGAAGATCGACGTGAAGGTGAGTAGCGCCGCTGCTTACAAGGCTTACCTGAAGGGCAAGGCGTTTTTCTACGGAAAACGCGGCCAGCTCAACATGTCGTGCTCGGGCTGCCACATGGAGTATGCGGGTCGCCATCTGCGCTCGGAGCTGATGAGCCCGGCGCTCGGCCACACCACGCACTTCCCGGTATTCCGCTCGAAATGGGGCGAGATCGGCACGCTGCACAAACGTTATGAAGGGTGCAACGACAACATCGGCGCAAAACCGTTCGAGGAGCAGAGCGAAGAGTATCGCGATCTGGAGTTCTTCCAGACGATCATGTCGAATGGTCTGAAGTTCAACGGTCCGGCATCAAGAAAATAAGAAGGAGAACCAATGAAAAAAGTGTTATTGCTCTTGAGCATGGCGGCCTTGATGCCTTCCGCCGCGCTCTTGGCCGATCCGGCGGCAGCGTCGCCGAGCCTTATTGAACAGGCCGAGGCGGCAAGGAAGGAGGCCGACGCGCTTGGATTCGAGTGGCGCGATACGTCGAAGCTGATCAAGCAGGCTAAAGAGGCGCTCGACAAAGGCCAGAAGGATGAGTCCGACAAATTCGCTTCGCTGGCGCTTCTCCAGGGCAAGGCTGCCGTCGCGCAGGCCAGGTCCACGGAGAAGAACTGGAAGATGATGATTCCGAAATAATGCCCCGCCCGATGGCGCAGGCCCCCTCGGCTCGCGCCATCACCCTTTCCACTACAGTGATATTTTACGGCAACTCAAACTGTTCCTGATCCATGAATCTATCCCGTCGCGAGTTTCTCCGTATTCTCGGCTTCGCCAGCGCCGCAGGGCTGTTGCCTGACATGGCTTCGGCGAAAACCGGCTCACCGGATATATATAATATAGGCCACTCCGGCGACATCCGCCTGATGCACATCACCGACACCCACGCCCAGCTCATGCCGATTTACTATCGCGAGCCGAGCATGAACCTCGGCCTCGGCCAGGCGTTCGGTCGTCCGCCGCATCTGGTGACGGAGGCGTTGCTGAAGTATTATAAAATAGCGCCCGGCACGCCGCTCGCTCACGCTTACACCGCAATCAACTACGCCGAGGCGGCGCAACGCTTTGGAAAGGTCGGCGGTTTCGCGCATCTGAAGACGCTCGTGGACAGGTTGCGTTCGGAGTACGGCGCATCGAAGACGCTTCTGCTCGACGGTGGCGACACCTGGCAGGGATCCGGCACGGCGTTCTGGAATCGCGGCATGGACATGGTCGAGGCGTGCAACCTGCTTGGCGTTGACGTCATGACTGGCCACTGGGAGTTCACCTATCTCGAAGAGGAGGTACTCAAAAATCTCGCCGCCTTCAAGGGTGACTTCGTGGCGCAGAACATCAAGGTCAAGGAGGAGGCGCTCTTCAGCGGCGCGAAAGCGTTCGACGAGAACACCGGCCATGCGTTCCGCCCCTACGTCGTCAAAACGCTCGGCAATCACCGCGTCGCCGTTATCGGCCAGGCGTTCCCTTACACGCCGATCGCCAATCCGGCGCGATTCATTCCGAACTGGACCTTCGGCATCAACGCCACCGACATGCAGCAGCTTGTCGATTCCATCCGGGCCAAGGAGAAGCCCGACGCGGTCGTGCTGATTTCGCACAACGGCATGGATGTCGATATCAAGATGGGCCAGGTGGTGAGCGGCATTGACGTTATTTTTGGCGGCCACACCCATGACGGCGTGCCGCAGCCCTTCGTCGTCAAGAACGCGAAAGGCCAGACGCTCGTGACCAACGCCGGATCGAACGGCAAGTTCCTCGGCGTGATCGACCTCAAGCTCGGCAACGGCGGCGTCAAGGGGTACAGCTACAAGCTGCTTCCGGTCTTCTCGAACGAACTCGCGGCGCACAAGGGGATGCAGGCGTTCATCGACAAAACACGAGCGCCGTACCTCGACAAGCTGAAGGAGCCGCTCGCAACTGCCGGAACGCTGCTTTATCGCCGTGGCAACTTCGATGGCCCGTTCGACCAGCTCATCTGCGACGCGCTACGCAAGCGCAACGACGCGCAGATTTCGCTCTCGCCCGGCTTCCGCTGGGGCACCAGCATTCTGCCTGGACAGACCATCACGATGGAGCATGTGCTCGACCAGACCTGCATGACCTATCCCGAAACCTACGCGCGCGACATGAGCGGCCAGCAGATCAGGGAGATTCTCGAAGACGTGGCCGACAACCTCTTCAACCTCGATCCCTTCTACCAGCAGGGCGGCGACATGGTGCGCACTGGCGGCATGAGCTACCGCATCGACCCGACCGCCACGATGGGCAAGCGCATCGACAACATGCGCCTCGAAAACGGCGAGCTGATCGAAGCGTCGAAAAACTACCGCGTCGCGGGCTGGGCGACCGTGGGCGCGAAGTCGCCGGGCGAGCCGGTCTGGGACACCGTGGCCGCGTACCTGAAGGACAAAAAGGTGGTCGAAGTGAAAAAGCTCAACACGCCCGAACTGAAAGGCCTCGGCAGCAATCCGGGGATCGATCTGATGTAAGACCGGGTTTTATCTGCATCGATGAGGTCGGGACGCCGGACATCACGGCGTCCCAGGCAAGCCTCTTTTCCTGAAAGAGCCAGGAGTTGAGGTCTTTTTAAAAAGCTCAATCAACGTAGTATTTATGAATTCTGTCAAACATTTATTCTCCGCAGTATTGCTGACGCTCTGCTTGAGCAGCTCCGCCAATGCGGCAGAGGCTTTCGCGGCGATTCCACCCCAGAGTGCCAGCGTTGCCGGTCAGAGCGCTCCGGGGTTCAAAATGAAAACGCTTGACGGCAAAGAGGTGACAAGCACGCAATTTTCTGGCAAGCCCTATATCGTCAACTTTTTCGCCTCGTGGTGCCCGCCGTGTCGTCAGGAGATTCCCGGCATGGTGGAACTTCAGAAAAAGTATGCAAAACAGGGCTTTACCTTTGTCGGGATTGCTTTCAGGGATCGCGAGGCAACGCTTCCAGATTTTCTCTGGGAAATGGGAGTCGAGTATCCGGTCGGCATGACCACGCCGGAGCTTGAAGCGACGTTCGGCAAGTTCGTGCCGGGAGGGGCGATCCGGGCCATTCCGATGACCATCGTCGTCGGTCGCGACGGCAAGATACTCAACGCCGTGAGCGGCGGGTTGACCAAAGAGGATTTTGAGTCTCTCATTCTCAAGGCTATCGCAACCAAAACTTTGCGATCAAATAGTGACACAACGCCATCCAGATTTGCCATACAGTAGCGCTCACTCTCCGTTTTCATCCGCCGAACTGGCCAACAGTGCGCCGGTTCGGCGATGTCCCTTCCATGAACTTGGATGATTTTTCTGACAAATCACTTTGTCCGGGGCAGCAAACAGCAAATGATTGGACTGAAGTCCAGGTGTTTTTCTGATTGACTCA
>CAIUQW010000101.1 GCA_903901395.1 uncultured Chlorobiales bacterium
CAATCAGCAAAAAAATACGCGGATGCTTGTCAAAGAGATTCTCGACGCCCGAACCGAACCGGTCTTCAGCCTGGAATTTTTCCCCCCGAAAAAGCAGGAGGATTGGGACAAGCTCTTTGAAACCATCTCGAACCTCTCGCCGCTCGACCCGTCATACGTGAGCGTCACTTACGGCGCGGGCGGCTCCACGCGCGAACGCACGCACAACCTCGTCACGCGCATCCAGAAGGAGACCGGCCTGACGGTCGTGTCGCACCTCACCTGCATCGGCGCGGAGAAGAGCGAGATCGAAAGCGTCCTGCAACTCTACCGCGAAAACGGCATCACCAACGTGCTGGCGCTCCGGGGCGACAAACCCGCCGACGTGCCCACGCTCGAAGAGGCGATCAGGGACTTCCCGCACGCCATCGACCTGGTGCGCTTCATCAAGACGAACTTCCCCGAAATGGGCATCGGCGTGGCAGGCTTCCCCGAAGGCCACCCCGAGACGCCGAACCGCATGAAGGAGCTGGAATACCTCAAGGAGAAGGTTGACGCGGGCGCGGACTACATCGTCACGCAGCTCTTCTTCGACAACCGCGACTACTTCGATTACGTCGAACGATGCGAGCTGGCAGGCATCACCGTTCCGATCATCCCCGGCATCATGCCCATCATGACGAAAAAAGGCATGATCCGCATGGGCGAACTTGCCCTCGGCTCCCGCATTCCGTCAAAGCTGCTCCGCAAAGTGCTCGAAGCCGCTGATGACAAAGAGGTCGCCGAAATCGGCATCGAATGGGCCACAAACCAGGTTCAGGAATTGCTGGACAGCAAAGTAAAGGGCATCCACTTCTACACCCTCAACCTCTCCGAAGCAACGTTGAAGATTTTCAGAAATCTGAAGCGGGAATGAAAAATTGAGTCTGTAAGCTAAACTTTGTAAACGGTCATAGATTCCTGTCATGGGATGGAGCGAAACTATGACCAAAAAGCAAGAGAAGACCCCAAACATCCAGAGTGAGCGGCTCGAGCGGCTTATCCGGCAAAAGTGGGCAACTTGACCAACTGAAAAAGCCCTTGAGGCCGAGCAGGACGAACGCCTCAGCAATCCAAAACATACCCCGATAGTTCCAAAGAGCAGAAACAGCCGGAATGGTCATGGCAGCAAAACGATCATCGTTGACCACGATCGATTCGAAATCAGTCCGCCCCGAAGCCGCAACGGCACACCTTGCATCCCTCGCGGGAATTCTTTACCATTGGTAGCGGGTTGATTTCCGAAATTTCCACATGACCGACCAACTTTATCCTGCCGGGGCTATACAGTCTGTACGATGAACATTGACCGGAACCTCATGCGGCTGCTTTCAGAAGAGAAGCGGCCTTTCATATTCTCGGGCGTTTCGGGCACGGTGGGGGCGCTCATGCTTGTCGCGCAGGCGTGGGCGTTGAGCGGCATCATCGAACTTGTCTTCCGCAAGGCTCCGGCGTGGCGGGAGATTGTGCCGCTCGTCGGCCTGTTCGCGCTCTTCAGCTCGATGCGCGTGCTCTTCGGCTGGGCGGGGCATCACGAGGCAAAAAAGGGAACGCTCGCCATCCGCAAAACGCTGACCGAACGGCTTTCCGGCACGGTGGCGGCGCTCGGGCCGTCGTTCACCCGCTCGGAGCAGAGCGGGCGCATCATCACCACGCTGCTCAAAGGCGTGGAGTCGGTCGATGCGTGGTTCAGCCAGTATATCCCGCAACTCTTTCTCTCGCTTATCGTTCCGGTGGTGATACTCGTGGCGGCCTTTCCCGCCGACTGGCTCTCCGGGCTGATTCTCGTCCTGACCGCGCCGCTGATTCCGGTTTTCATGATCCTGATAGGCAAGGGGGCGAGCGCGGCCACCGAAAAGCAGTGGAACACCATGAGCCGCATGAGCGGCAATTTTCTCGACATGTTGCAGGGGCTTTCGACGCTGAAGCTTTTCGCACAGGCCAAGACGCGGCGCGACGGCATCGCGGAGGCGAGCGAGAACTTCCGCCGCTCGACGATGCA
>CAIUQW010000102.1 GCA_903901395.1 uncultured Chlorobiales bacterium
CAACATCCGCAGCATGTGGAACGTCGGCGCGATGTTCCGCACCGCTGATGCGGCTGGGATCGACGAAATCGTCATCACCGGCTACACCGCCACGCCGCCGCGCAAGGAGATCGACAAGACCGCGCTCGGAGCGCAGGAGACCGTGCCGTGGCGACATTTCGCCGATCCACAGGAGGCGATCGCGGCGCTGAAAGGGGAGGGGCGCAAGGTTTTCGGCCTCGAAATCGCCGAGAACAGCCGCGCCTACACCTCGCTGACGGCTGAAGATTTTCCGCTCGCGCTGATCGTTGGCAACGAGGTCGAGGGGATCGGCGACGGGCTGCTCGCTCATTGCGACGGCGTCATCGAAATTCCGCAGTATGGCGTGAAGCATTCGCTGAACGTGGCGGTGGCCGCCGGGGTGGCGCTTTTCGAGTGCGTGCGGGCTTACAGAGAGAATGGGTGAACTTTTACGACGGAAGCGGGTTTCTTCTCTTTAATTGTTGTATATTGAGGGCGGTTTTCGGCTCCTTCGATTATTTTTACCGGTTCTGCCCTCATCACTGTTCCTTATCCGTTACCTTGCCATGCTACACTACAAAACACATGTGATTGCCGAAGATGCTCCGTGGGTAGTGTTCGTGCATGGCGCCGGCGGAAGCTCCTCCATCTGGTTCATGCAGATCAAGGAGTTCGTCAAGCACTTCAATGTCCTTCTGGTCGATCTCCGCGGCCACGGGCGCTCCAAGCATAACACCACATCGAAAGAGGTGCGTCATTACAACTTCGAGGTGATCACGCGCGACATCATCGAGGTGCTCGACGCGCTGCAAATCCAGCAGGCGCATTTTATCGGTATTTCGCTTGGCACCATTATCATCAGGAATCTCGGCGAACTGGCCCCGGAGCGGGTGGCGTCGATGGTGATGGGCGGCGCGATCATCCGCCTCAACGTACGAGCCAAGGTGCTGGTCGCCATCGGTAACTTCTTCAAGCGCATGGTGCCCTATATGTGGCTCTACAGCTTCTTCGCGTGGATCATCATGCCAAAGGCGCGGCATCGCAAGTCGCGCACGATGTTCGTGAACGAGGCCAAAAAGGTGGCGCAAAAGGAGTTCATGCGCTGGTTCAACCTCACCTACGAGCTGAATCCGCTACTCAAATATTTCGAAGAGAAGGACACCGGCATTCCGACGCTCTACCTCATGGGCGACGAAGATTACATGTTCCTCCCGGCGGTCGAGTACATCGTCAACCACCACACCAACTCCTACCTCCAGGTGATCGGCAACTCGGGACACGTCTGCAACATCGATCAGCCGCAGGAGTTCAATGCCCGCGCCATCGAGTTTCTGCGCAATCGCTCCGTCCGCATGATGCCCGAAAGCGTCGCCATTACTGAACTCGCCGCCGTTTAACAGACCACGCCGTTACATTTCGTCATCGCGCGTTCGACGCCAAGCGAGGCGAAATCGAGCACCGCGTCGGCGCAGACGGGAATTACCTTGTCGATGATTTTCCGCTCATCCGCGCTGAATTTCGACAGCACGAACGACGACAGCGACACCGGCGGCGGCTCGACGCCAACCCCGACGCGCAGCCGCGCGAACTCCTCGCTGCCGAGGCTCTGGATGATGTGCTTCAGTCCGTTCTGCCCGCCCGCCGAACCCTTCGCCCGCATCCTGACGGTGCCGAGCGGAATGTTCACATCGTCGCAGATCACGAGCAAATCGTCGCGCTCGATCTTCCAGAAATTCATCGCCGCCACCACCGCATGGCCCGACAGATTCATGTAGGTCATCGGCTTGACGAGAATCAGCGGCCCGCCCGGCGCATTGATTTTCGCGTAGCGGTAATTCCCCTTGCCCGACGAAAAGGCCGAACTTCCGGCGAGATGGTCGATGACATCGAATCCGATATTATGCCTCGTTCCCGCGTGCTTCAGTTCAGGATTGCCGAGGCCGACGATAAGTTTCATGCGCGCATTCAAAGTGTTCGTGAGTTCAAAAGTGCCGGAATATAAAAATGTCTGGAAGAATTGATGAAAGGGGAATCGTCCGTGCGTGGTAAAAAGAGGAGACGAGATTCATGTAATCCGTCGAATCTGGCTATGCAGGCTTATCCGGCAAATTTTCTGGTGATCTGGAAATCGTCCAAAAGGCTTTTCTGGTGATCGTCAATACAAAAAGCTGTCCAGGTTTTGTTCCCGGGACAGCTTTTTGCGAAAATGCCAGAGCGGCAATTGATACTGCGGGAAATGCGGTTTTTATTACGCCATTTCGTTCGACCTGCGGCGTGTTTTGTATCTCATGCCAGCCATACCGATTCCACCGAGACCCAGAAGCATCGCTGTTGACGGCTCGGGAACGGCAGCCGCTGAATTATACAGCACGGAAACCTGATCGATATGATCACCCATTGAACCGCCGCCAATGCCATTGAACGATAATGTCAGCGTTTCTCCGGCTTTCACTGAAAGACCCGAGTAGGAAACTGGCACCCAGTTGGTATCGCCTGTACCGGGAGTATAATTGTAGCTGCCAGAAACAAGCGTGCCTGATTCCGATCCGGTTAAAGTATAGTGTACTCCTGAACCCGATCGGTGCCAATAGTCAAAACTGAAATCAACCGTACCATCAGAGCCCGGAACCGGCATCATCTGCGTAGTGATGTCAGTGTCATTGAGATAGGTCAACTCATAATGCTGACCTGTCGCAAAACCGTCGCTTCCAGTTACCGGTGAACTGTATATTCCTTGATCCCAAATTTCAATCGTTCCGTATGAACTCGTCCATCCGGGAACCGAGGCGTTTGGCAAGGCAGCCCAGCTACCAGCGCCAATGACAGGGCTGTTAAACTCTCCATTTTCCACAAGCTCGATCGGAGTTGCGAACGCTGATGGAGCACTGCCGAGCATCAGCGCTGAGGCCAATGCTATCATACGGGTTTTTTTCACTACTAACCCTCCTGAGATTTTGGTATGTACTACTTTCGATCCATGACCATCAAAACAGCTCATTGATGGCTTTTGCCTGAGCGGTGTTGTATCGGGGAGCTGACTTTAAAGTAAATGGGGACGAAAATAGCCGCATACTGATTATGTGAAATAAAGTTCCAAATGCATACATAATGTATATATTAATTTTGACTTTCAAAACAGCAATACAATAGTTTATAGAGACGCTGAAGAACTGAGCCCTGTGACAAACGCGGCTACACGGTTTGGTCAACAGGATTTTTCCAACGGCAGGAATATTTACGCTGCGTGAATTGTCTGTTTGACATCGCGCTTGTCGCAGCGTCATTTACGCAATTTTGAAAGGAAATGCTACCTTGATCTGGCAAGCTCGATCAGGGATGCAACCACGTCACCAAAGCCGCCACAGCCATGAAACTTCTCCATCGATTTCCGGTTTTCAAATCCATTCTTGCTGCCTTTGCGCTGCTTGTCGTGCAGTTGACGACAGCCGTTGCGGAGCCGTTGTCGCTCTCGATGGGGCAGACCGTCTATGTGCCGTCGTATTCGCATATTTTTGTCGGCAACCAGCGGAAAACATTTGATTTGACGACCTCTCTGGCGATCAGGAACTCAGATCCCGAGATGCCGATCACTGTTACGAGGGTTGACTATTACGACGCTTCGGGGCGATCGGTCCGCGCCATGATGAAAACGCCTCTCGTCGTCCGTCCCGTCTCGACGCTCGTCTATGTGATCGATGAGTCCGACAAAACCGGTGGCGTCGGGGCGAGTTTTCTTGTATCGTGGAGAGCGTCCAAAAAAGTCGCGCCGCCAATCGTCGAAAGCGTGATGATCGGCACGGGAATGCAGCAGGGCATCTCGTTCACTTCGCGCGGCCAGGTGGTGCGCGAAACGCAGCCGTGAAGACGGTTGGCCAGGGGTGAACTGTCTGAAGCGTCAGTCGATTGTGTCTGTATGAACACCAGACGGCATGCTTATGATTTTGTATGCATAAATCGAAATAATCTGCGTATCATTTAATAATTTTTTACGTCGCTACGCATTGTATTGACTATCCAGGATTGTCAGAACAGGTCTATCTCCATGTGATTTCGTATGATATAGCGATAACTCTGTGTCGAGGCGAGGAGAATCTTGTGCGTAGTCGATAACTCTTGCTCTTAATCGGTTTTTTATCAACCACTGGATCACAGGAGAGCGAAATGAATAAACGATTTCTGACGGCGCTTGCTGTATCGGCAAGTATCATGGGAACCGCGCTTCCAGCGAAAGCCCTTGTGCTAACATTCGAGGGCTTGTCTGATCAGCAAGCAGTAAATAATTACTACAATGGCGGCCTAGGTGGCAGCTATGGCATCTCCTTTGTCAACGCTTATTCTGCAACAGAAACATCAGTTGGCGGCAGTGCGCCTTATAGCACCGAACCTTCTCGATACACGACGATGGCATTTTATAACCCTGGATCGGGATTATGGAATACTGGAGTGATGAATGTGTCGGGCGGATTTAACTCGTCGATTTCTTTGTACTACTCCTCTCCCAATGTACCGGTGACGGTTACGGTGTATGATGGTCTGAATGGCGGTGGAACAAATCTTGCTTCCGTCGATCTGACGAATTTGAATTCTTACACTGCATTCATCCCGGTTACGATAAATTTCAGCGGAACAGCACATTCTGTCACGTTCAGCGGTACAACCGGGTATCCTGCCGCTTATGATAATATTACGCTCAATCCGGTTCCGGAACCGTCAACCCTTCTTCTTTTAGGGTCGGGCGTTATGGCTTTTGGCTGGTATGGAAGACGGCGCCAGAGCGCGCAGAGCTGACCTTGCTGTTTTTCAGACTCAATTTCCCCGCTACTCGTGGCGGGGTTTTTGATTTTAAAGCGGTTTCCGGAATGTTTTAAGAATATGATGCAATCCATCAGCCGGGTTTCCTCGTCTCGTGGAGAGCGTCTAAAAAAGTCGCGCCGCCAATCGTCGAAAGCGTGATGATCGGCACGGGAATGCAGCAGGGCATCTCGTTCACTTCGCGCGGTCAGGTGGTGCGGGAAACGCAACCGTGAATCGATCCGCTCGACGCCGGTCAGTCGATTATCAGCCCCTGTTTGGTTGCCAGTGGTGACGGGTAGTGTGAGACCAGAATATACGACGACACCGCCATCGTCAGAATGGTCACCATGTGGATGAGTTGCGACGCGGTGGCGCTCAGAAGCCCCTGTTCGGCGGCGATGACGGCGATAACGAAAGCGAATTCGCTGTTCTGGCCGAGCCTCATGCTCAGTTCCTTGCTGAATTTCGGCGTTTCGCCCGTAAGCTTCAGCGCACGCTCGAAAACCAGCGGCTTGATGAAGAGCAAGAGCGCCGAAAGCAGAAGCGCTGGCAGGGCGATGCTTTTCATGAGCGAAAAATCGAGCTGCGCGCCGCGGGCAAAGAAGAAAAGGACGAGGAAAAAGTCGCGGAACATCTTCAGCTCTTCGGCGATCACTCGCGCGATGAGGTTCTCGGCCAGCGCGACGCCAGCGATGAACGCGCCGGTTTCGTGGCTCAGGCCCATCGTCTCCGCCGCGAGCGCGATGCCGAAGCACCAGCCGAGCACCAGCCGAGCACCAGCAGATTCAGCAGCTCCCGGTAGCGCTCGACCTGCCTGATAATACGGCTGAGCAGGTAGCGTTCCGCAAGCAGCGCCGCGACAACGAGCATGACGCCCTTGAGAATCCCCAACGAACCTGCGGTTATCGACAGATTCGCCTTTCCCTTGATGAACGCGATGAGCAGAATCGCCATGAGATCCTGAATGATCAGCACCGCGATGCCGATTGCGCCCATGTGCTGCTGGTGCAGCGTGGTGGTCGGCATGAGCTTGACGACGAGAATCGTGCTTGAAAACATCATCGTGCATCCCCCGATGACCGCCTCGGTGGGTGAAAGCCCTATCGCCAGAAGGACGCTTCCCGAAATCAGCGCGAAGATGAGGCTCGTGGCGACTGTCATCGTAAAGGTGCGCCCGAAAGTCTCGACGATCTTTTGAGGATGCAGCGAAAGTCCGGCAATGAACAAAAGCAGCGTGATGCCGATTTTCGACACTTCGTCGATGAAATCGATATTGGAGACGACCCTCAGTCCCCAGGGGCCGAGCGCAATTCCGGCAAGAATGTAGGCGATGATGATCGGCTGGCGCAAGAGAAGCGAGAGCCACGCCAGAAGGGCCGAAGCCATGATGACGATGCCTATGTCGAAGTAGATGAAATCCTGCATTGAAGTCAGCTTCAGATTCGCGTTATTAAATTTCTTCAAAAAAAGTAGCTCGTTCAGACCCATTATAGTCAATGAACGCTCGCTCTTGCCGAAACATATCCGGCTCACGCAGCGTTTTCGCGAGGGTTTTTTCGTTCCTCAGCTTGTCTGAACCCCATTGTTAACGTAAATTAGGGCCTGTTTAAACTGCCTGCTGTATTGGCGTATTTCTGGCGGGTAAGCCTCTTCCAACTTCTCCAACGAGCTTTATAATTATGGCACTGTTCGGCAAGAAATCCTCCGATTCATCGAAATCCGTCGCTGTTCCAAAAGCGTTCACCATCCAGATCGATCCGTCGAAATTCAATCTTGCCACCAAACCCGCCGGGCCGGTGCATGAGCAGCTTGAAACGCTCAGGCAGAAGCTCACCAAGCTCTCCTCGAACGTCGAGAACAACCTGATGCTCGTCGTCCGCGCTTCGACCAAAAAGGACAAGGCGCTGGCCGCTTCGGCATTCGAGTTCGACGAGCGATACATCCAGAAAGGCAAGTTCGAGGTCGAGTACCTGACTCTCGCTTATGAGAACTTCCAGCAGCTTGGCGAGGCCGATAAAAAAACCGTGACCAACGCCCGCATGATTCTCAAGGAGCTTGAAAGGATCGCCCAGTTCTGCCTCAACATCGCCGACAAGACCGAATACATCCAGCTCGCCAACGTCCAGGTGCTGCACCGGGATGAATATGATCTGAAGCCGATGGGCGACGATACCGCCGAGATGATCAAGAAAGCGGTCGAAGCGTTCGTCAGCGGCAACTCGAAGCACGCCACCGAGACGCTCGATATGATGAAAAAGATCGACGATCTTTACGAGAAAGCGGTCGCCAAACTCAAGGCCGAGGTGAACGACTCGAACATCACCAACTACACTGGCATTCTCTCCGTCGTGGAGCACGTTCACGCCTGCGCCGAAATCTCCTGCGTGATCGCCCGGCACTTCTGCTAAAGTTACGGCACAGAAAATTTTCAGAAGGCGGGCATGTCCCGCCTTTATTTTTTTCGTCTGAAGTTCATATTATTGAAATAAGAGTATGTCGCGATATTTGTTCACAACTCCATTTCGTCCACTCTCTTCATGAAGAAACACCGAAACCGGATCATCGCGCTGGTTGTGCTTGTGGCGGTTGCCGCCGTGGCGTTTCTGGCTTTGAGAAAACCCGAACAGCCCAAACCTGCTCGCGCGAGCCAGCCCTCCACAACGGCCATCGCGGTGAGCGTCGAGCCTGCATCGATGGCGTCGGTGCGCGACAGCATCAGCGTTGTCGGCACCGTCGATGCGTGGCGCGATGTCGATATTCACGCTGAGACCTCAGGCATCGTCCGCTCGATCTCCTCTG
>CAIUQW010000103.1 GCA_903901395.1 uncultured Chlorobiales bacterium
CCGCGAATGATATAACCGCCAGGAAATGTCCGGTTAATATCTTCGTAAAGTATCTGAAACGAAAAACAGGAGGGGATGTCCGCAAAGGTGATCCAGGGAATTCGGGACAGCGGCAGCTCAATATGACGATAGAGTGGCCGGATGCTGTCAGTCACACGCCAGCTTAACGGCAGAGTCTCATCCATCGACCTTTGTTGCATCGGTATTGATGTTGCGTCAATTCAGATAAGCTGGTAATGTGATTGCAATATAATGCCTGCGTTGGTTTGATCGTTATGGTGGGGTGACGGTGTCTGAAAAAGTTTATTTAAAAATATCGGTGTAAGAATTCAGAAGAAGTCTATGATTTGTATTCAAATACTTCGTTTTTTGCTCTCTTTCGCTGTCATCTGATTACCAATTTCTCTGATCGACCCGGTTGCTTTCATGACGAGCGATCCTGCGGCAAACAATCCTAAACCGATAACTGCTATACCGGCAATCCCGTGCAGAATCGGCGGAGCTACAGGCGCGATCAGCGCCGTTCCGCCAGCAATGCCCACAACTTTTTTAACCGTGTCGGCAGGGTTCGACTGTTCCATCTCTTGACTGTCCAGCGATAGTGATTGATAAAAACTGTTATTGCAACCAACGGTTTTTTTAACGAATAGACGTTCTGTTATGAAGTTGTATTCGATCAAAAAAACGTTTTGTTTCTCCTTGAATATCGGGTAGATATCAATTGAGCTTCATTTCGAACTTTTCACTGCCGACCATGAAGCCTTTTGCATATTTTTCACCGGCAGAGAATCCTGCAATGAAAATAGCTTCGGCAAATTCGTCGAGTTTCATGCCCATGTCGAGTTCCTGTTCGAGATATCGCTCCATGGAAGCCGGGGTAATTTTTCTGTTCATGTTGACCAGATAGGCGCGCCATGCTTCTTTGACGGCATGCAACCACAAAATAGTTGACATTGTGATACAAATTTTATTTTCACTCAGTATCCGCTTCAAACGGACTGAGATACAGTAACTATGATCAGAATTTTGAATGTCCGGTTTGCCATCACTCCGGTGACAATATGAGCATGAAGGTCATCTTTGATGTTCATGTCTTTTCAACTCAAGTGCGTCGTGACCTTTTCGTTCGAGTCATTGCTTTCGCTTGTATCTGAAAGAGCGTTCGTTCCTTCGTTTTCGGGAAGCGGAACGTTTCTTGCTGACGATATTGTCGGAACGATTTTTTCCAGATCGCCGGAAATTTCTTTTGCTACGCTTTTGGCGACTTTTATCAGATCATCCTTGAACGGCGTCAATGCCGATGCTACGGTGGCAAAGCCAAGCCCGGTGATGACCGTTCCGCTCAGCGCATGAAAAAGCACCGGCACGCCGATAAATGGCCCCATCATGGCAAGCCCTTTGGCGCCGCTCATTGGCTGTTCAACCAGACCTGAATTCGTTTCTGGCATTGGATTTTTTCCTTTTAGTGGCAAAAAGCGAAAAGCCCGGCGCGGTAGAACGATCACGTTCTGTGCCGCGCCAGACAGGATCAGTTCACTTCTTCGGCGCGATGGCTGAAGAGACGCCCTGCAATGCCTGATTGACGGCATTGGCCACATTACTTACAATATCCATCGAGATTTTGTTCATCGACTCGAATGCAGAGCCAGCCGTTTTGAGGCCGTTGCCGATCAGATCGATCTGCATCTGTGCGATTTTGCCAAGGTTCTCGCTCAGACTTCCGATGACCTTTGAAAAATCAGTAGAGGGTTCGTTTGCCATAGCTGTTCAGGTTTATGGTTGTATGAATGCAAATGAGAATTGAAACTATGTAAAAATAAAGTGTTGAAGTGTTGACGAAGCGAGTTCAGGCTAACCGGGCAACCCGTCCGCCAGATGAACTGAACGTCAAATCAACCTTGTTTTTAATCCGATAACCATTTGTAAGAATATCTGTAATAATTGTAATAAATCCAAGCGTTTTGATTCGGTAGAGGGGCTGTTTACTGCAAGATGAGATGATTATGATTTAAATAAGCAGAAAAATACTGGAAGGTGATAATTTTGGTGGCAAGTGAACCTTTTTTGTTTTACTTTTCTATCAATATTACAAAATCTACAATGCTCACGTTAGTTTTATAGATCAGGTGCGCGGTATTTGCAGTAATCAGTTCAGTAAAAAGGAAATCACGATCATGTTCAGCATGCTTTTCAAATGGCTCAAAAAGAAGGAAGCTGTGAAGAAAGCCGCGCCAGAGTCACATTTTCCAATCAAAGTGCTGATTGACCCCGACACGGAGAGTGAAGTTCTGCAAGGCGCGCCGACAGTGGCTCCTGGCGCTGATTCCAACCAATTAATGACCCCTTGTGAAACGGATGGTGTCGAGTATACCGCAAATCGCTCTCCGTATTCGCGATGCGGTTTCAACACCTGCAATGAGCTTCAATCACCCGAAAGTGACGGCAGCAGCGCCGCAGGTAAGCAGGAGGCTCGTGACAACGAGCGATTGCGCAACGAGATACTGAATTCGGACAATCTGGAGGAGTGTCTGAAGATGATTGAAAAACAGTCTGCCATGAGGCCGGATCGGACGTCACTACGCTCCTCCGAGCCTTTCGTTGAGCCGAAGATGGCGGAAACGTGCGACAAGTACACCATATGGGGAAACAAGATTTCCGAATGAATCGAAAAGCATAAGCAACTCTAACAACAACAAAAATAGAGCGTTATGA
>CAIUQW010000104.1 GCA_903901395.1 uncultured Chlorobiales bacterium
CACAGTTTCAAACGTCATCTCAAGCAAATCTTCGTCACCGAGACCGGCCAGCAGTACCGGATCGACATCGGCTCGCTCCGTTCAGGCGCCGACCTGAACTCGCTGAAGCTGAAACAACTCCAGCTCACCCCCATCGACGGCGCTCTCAATGCGGGATCGAACCATGCCGCCAGGCAGATCGCCGAACTGCGCATCGATTGCCCCAACCTCAGCTTCATTCCTTTCAGACCGGCGGACGAAGCGCTCTCCCTGCACCTGATCTCCCGGCAAATCCTGTCGAGCAGCGTTCAGTGAACCGTCAGTCCGATTCGGTTCCAGCGAATGGAGGCGATCTTTTCGACCGGATCGAACACCAGCGGAAGATCGGGATCCCATGACCAGTAGACCATCATCGCCTGGCCAACCAGATCGCTTTCAGGCAGAAAACCCCAGTAGCGGCTGTCGAGACTGTTGTCGCGATTGTCACCCATCGCGAAGTAATAGTTGCGTCCAATCGTGTAGCGATCCGCCGCACCCCCGTCGATAAACACCTTGTCGCCAACGAGACTGACCGTATGCCCTTCATCGGCAATCAGGTCGCGATAGAGCGGCAAGGTCGCTTGAGTGAGCGAAACGACGTCTCCTTTACGTGGAATGTGGATCGGGCCGTAGTTGTCCTTGTTGTAATCGGACATGGCCGGAAAAATCTGGAATTCAGGCACGCCGGGCGGCATTTTCGTGCCGATGTACTGCCCGTGAGGCGGCAGCGGAAACAGCTTGCCGTTAACGTAAAGCTGCTGATTGCGGATTTCGAGCGTATCTCCCGGCAGAGCAACACAGCGTTTGATGTAGTTCAGGCTCCGGTCGCGGGGAAACTTGAAGACAATAATATCGCCTTGCCTGACATCGTGAACTTTGGGAAAATTGATGTCGGTAAACGGCACCTTCGCACCGTAGACGAACTTGTTGACGAAGAGAAAATCACCGGCAAGAAGCGTCTTTTCCATCGAACCGGTCGGAATTCTGTACGATTCGACGACGAACATCCTGAGAATCGTCGCCACAAGCGCAGCTATGATCAGGGCTTCGAACCATTCGCGCGACTGCGCCTTGCCGTTATTCCCTTTTGGGGTCGTGTTCTGTTTTTTCACTCTTCAACTGTTTTTGCATTGATTGCAGACGTAACAGACCGCATGGTTTTTACGACGTCAGGCGGTTCGGCTTCCAGTGCAACCATGCTGATTTTCAGAGCTGCAACTCTTTATTCGTCGATGTTCAGCACGGCGAGGAAGGCCTCCTGCGGCACTTCGACGCGACCGACCTGCTTCATGCGCTTTTTACCCTCTTTCTGCTTTTCGAGCAACTTGCGCTTACGGCTGATGTCGCCACCGTAGCACTTGGCGAGCACGTTCTTGCGCATGGCTGAAATGGACTCGCGAGCGATGACGCGACTGCCGATAGCCGCCTGGATCGCCACCTCGTACATCTGCCTTGGGATAATGCCCTTCAGCTTCTGGCAGAGCTTGCGGCCCCAATCATACGCTTTCGAGCGGTGCACGATCGACGAGAGCGCATCGACCGTCTCGCCGTTGAGCAGCACGTCGAGCTTGACGAGGTCGGAACGGCGGTAGCCGATGTACTCGTAATCCATCGAGGCGTACCCTTTGGATATCGACTTGAGCTTGTCGTGGAAGTCGAATACCACCTCGCCGAGCGGGAACTCGAAATGGATGTTCACCCTCGATGTGTCAAGGTAATCGGTGTTCTTGTACTCGCCGCGCCGCTCCATGCCGAGCTTCATGATGTTGCCGATGTAGTCCGACATGGTGATGATCTGCATCGAAACGTACGGCTCCTCGACCCAGTTGACCTTGGTCGTGTCGGGCATCTTCGAGGGGTTGTCCACCTCGACCGTCTCGCCGCTGGTCATGATCACGCGGTACTCGACGTTCGGCACCGTGGTGATGATGTTGACGTTGTATTCGCGTTCGAGGCGCTCCTGGATGATCTCCATGTGGAGCAGGCCGAGGAAGCCGCAGCGGAAGCCGAAGCCGAGCGCCGCCGAGGTTTCCGGCGTATAGACCAGCGAGGCGTCGTTGAGCGAGAGCTTTTCGAGCGATTCGCGCAGGTTCTCGAACTCGTTCGACTCGACCGGATAGAGGCCGCTGAAAACCATCGGCTTCACATCCTTGTAACCGGCGAGCCGCTCCGAGGCGGGATTGTCGAGCAGCGTGACCGTGTCGCCGACCTTCGCATCCTTCACATCCTTGATCGAGCAGATGAGGTAGCCCACGTTGCCCGCTTCGAGCGTATCGGCGGGATTGCGCTTGAGGCTCATGGTGCCGATTTCGTCGGCGAGGAAAATCTTGTCGTTGGCGAAGAAGCGCACGCGGTCGCCTTTTTTCAGCACGCCATCCACGATTCTGATGTAGGCGATAGCGCCGCGATAGGCGTCAAAGACAGAGTCGAAGATGAGCGCCCGGAGCGGCAGCTGGCGGTTGTCCGCCGGCGCGGGCACGCGAGCCACGATCGCCTCCATGAGGTCGTCCACGCCGATGCCGGCCTTGGCAGACACCTGAAGAATCTCCTCGCGCGTGACGCCGATAAGGTCGATGATCTGGCGAGCAACCCCTTCGACATCGGACGAGGGAAGGTCGATCTTGTTGATGACCGGAATGATCTCCAGACCCGCCTCGATGGCGAGATAGAGATTGGCGATGGTCTGCGCCTCGACGCCCTGCGTGGCATCGACGACGAGCAGCGCGCCTTCGCAAGCGGCGAGCGAGCGCGAGACCTCGTAGCTGAAGTCAACGTGGCCGGGCGTGTCGATGAGGTTGAGAATGTAATCCTGACCGTCCTTCGCCGTGTAGCGCATCTGCACCGCGTGGCTCTTGATGGTGATGCCGCGCTCGCGTTCGAGATCCATGTCGTCGAGCACCTGCGCGGTGGACATCTGGTTGCGTTCGAGGGTGTGGGTCACTTCGAGAAGCCGGTCGGCAAGGGTTGATTTGCCGTGGTCGATATGGGCGATAATGCAGAAATTTCTGATCATGCCGACTTCTGTTCCTGTCGGAGGCATATGTATCTGATCTAACGAGTAATAATTGTTACACAACCGCTCCGCCACAGCGGCGGAGGGCGTAGAATAATAAAATCAATGAATATAAGAAGAAAATCGTGACGTACCGCCCGGCAGCGATTATAAAAAGCGAAGCGTCTCGCCATCCGCGCGAAGTCCACGGGCGAACGACTCGCCATCCATCGCCTTTTTGCCCTCGGCCTGCACGCTGACGAGTTCCAGCCAGCCGTCAGTTCCGGCTACGTACAGCCGCCCGTCCGCGATGCGGAGCGTGCCCGGCGGTTCGGTGGACGGCATCTCGCCAGAGGATAGTTTCGCTTTGTAGATTTTCAGACTCTTGCCGCCGAAGGTTGTCCAGGCGGTCGGCCTCAGCGCGAGGCCGCGAATAAAGTCGTGCAGGCAGCGGACGGATTGGTTCCAGTCAACGCGGGTGTTTTCGCGGGTGAGCTTCGGCGCTCTGGTGGCGAGCGACTCGTCCTGCATTTCAGGCATCACCGCGCCGTTAGCGATCATGGTGAGGGTGCGCTCCACCGTGCCCGCGCCGATCTCCGAGAGGCGTTGGAGGAGTTCCGAGGCGTTCTCGTCGGGGGCAATGGGCGTTCGATCCATCGTGATGATGTTGCCTGTATCGACCGACTTGCGGAGGAAAAAGGTGGTCACGCCGGTTTCGGCGTCGCCGTTAATGATCGACCAGTTGACCGGGGCCGCGCCGCGATAGGCGGGAAGCAGAGAGCCGTGCAGGTTGAAGCAGCCGAGCGGCGGCAGCTCGAACACCTCCGGCGGCAGAATGCGGAAAGCGGCCACAACGATGATGTCGGGCAGGGTGGCGGCGACTCGCGCGGCAAAGTCGTGGCTGCGAACGTCGTCAGCTTCGAATACCGGAAGCCCGAGTTCGAGCGCGGCCTGCTTGACCGGCGTCGGCTCGGGCGGCGAGTTCTTGCTGCGGCGCGGCTTGTCGCAGCCGGTGACGACCAGCACCGTCTCGAAACGCGGCGACATGGCCGCGATGCGGCGCAGAGACGGGACGGCGAACTCCGGCGTCCCCATGAAAACAACTCTCAGCCCCACCGCTCAGACCTCCGCCACGATCTTCGCGGCATCGCGCGCCAGCGGATAATCGGCCTTCACGCGCCCCTCGGCGATGGCGTCAAGCTCCTTCTGAATCTTGCGTCGATCCCGCTTCTCCATGCGGTCAACGAAGAGCTTGCCGTCGAGATGATCGATCTCGTGCTGAAGCACGCGAGCCATCATGGCGTCGAAATCGGCGGTCTGCTCCTCGAACTTCTCGTCGCGATAGTGCAGCGTGATGGCCGACGGACGGACGACATCCCCCGCGACGCCGGGCAGGCTCAGGCACCCCTCCTCCATCGCGTTGCGTCCGCGGACGGCCACGATGCGCGGATTGATCACCACCATCGGCTTGAAATCGGCGTACTTCTCAATCGACGAAATATCCACCACGACCAGCCGGATCGAGTGCCCCACCTGCGGCGCGGCCAGCCCGATGCCCGGCGCTTTGTACATGGTATCGAACATCTCGGCGATCAGCGCCTCGATGGCGGCATCGACCCCCTTTAATGGCTTGGCCTTCAGGCCGAGCACCGGGTCGCTGTATGTATTGATCGGTAAAATCATTGAACTTCTCACTCCTGAATTGCGCTGACGCTTCGTGTCGCCAGCCCTGCTAAAACGATGAGGGACAAAAGCAGTCCCTTTTAAAAAACTCTGCGGAAGTGCTGATAGTTGCCCCTCCGCGGCTCCTGAAAAAACTGCAATGTACGATTTTCAACCCTTTTTCCGTACGGATCGACTGAACCACGCCCGGCGCGGATCGACGGGGATTTCAGGGAAAAAACGGTACATTGCAGCTTTGAAAACGGCAGACAGCAGCAATCTCAAACGTGATAGCGCGACGGTGAGCAAAAAGGGCGGCGATTCAATAGCGAAGGTCGAAAACCTCTTCAAATCCTTCATGAAGGAGGAGGGGCTGCGCTGCACCCAGGAGCGGCTCTTCGTGCTTCGGGAGATTTACAGCTCCAGCACCCATCTCGACGCCGACGAAATCTTTATCCGCCTGCGTGAAAAGGGAGTGAGAATTTCCCGCGCCACGGTCTACCACACCCTCGACCTGCTCTTCCGGTTCAACCTCGTGACCAAGATCGACCTTGGCCACAAGCACACCCACTACGAAAAAGCGTGGGGCGTGGACAATCACCTGCACATCATCTGCCTGAAGTGCGGCCAGGTGTCGGAGGCCACGAGCCACGAGCTTGCAGGGATGATGCAGACGCTCTGCACGGAGCGCGGCTACTCGCTCGGCAACTTCAGCCTGCAACTCTTCGGCGAGTGCCTCGACTCGGAGGCGTGCCGTCAGCGGGCGCAAAAAATTCAGGAAGCGTAAACCATGCAGTGGCTCTACCTTGTCCTCGCCATCGTCGCTGAAGTCTG
>CAIUQW010000105.1 GCA_903901395.1 uncultured Chlorobiales bacterium
AAGCGCTTCGTAAAAAGAGAGTTAGCAAAAAAGGCTCATCGAAAGATGGGCCTTTTTTTGTGGGGTGGGGAACACGGACGAGCACGGACTGACACGGACTCAATGGACTCAATGGACAATTCGGAAAAGGAACCGTGGCTTCCTGTCCATGCGTCCATCAAGCCTGCTCGTACAGCGCCATGGCCACAGCAGAGTGGCGATCATGCGAAATAGAGATGCTGATTCTGCCTGAAAAAGATGGCGCGTGAATGGTCACGAATGGTTTGCCTACCTCGTCGTTCAGCACCTCGATATTGTGCCAGAAAAGGCCTTTCGAAATGCCGGTGCCGAGCGCCTTCGAAACCGCCTCCTTCGCCGCGAACCGTCCGGCGAGACTCGCCACCGGATCGGGCTTTGAGAGACACTGAGCCATTTCGGCGTCGGTGAGGATTTTCTTCATGAAGGTCTGGCCGAAACGCTCGTAACTCGAACGGATACGAGCGATTTCCACAATATCGACGCCGACCTCCGCCATCGCTTACGCCCTTTCGATCTTCATCGACATGTCGAGCGCCTTGACGCTGTGCGTCAACTCGCCGACCGAAATGAAATCGACGCCGGTCATGGCGACTTCGGAAACGTTGTGCAGGCCGATATTTCCCGAAGCTTCGAGCAGGATATTGCCAAAGCCGTTCGCCTTGACCCAGCGCACTGCCTCGGCCAGGTCATCGACCATGAAGTTGTCGAGCAGAATCATATCCGGGCGGCTGGCGCAGGCACGAACCAACTCGGAGATGCTGCGAACTTCGGTTTCGATCTTCACCGTCACCCCCTGCTTCTCGCACCAGGCTTTCGCCCGCCTGACCGCCTCCTCGACGCTGCCGGCGGCATCGATGTGGTTGTCCTTGATCAGAATCATGTCGAACAGACCGAAGCGGTGGTTGGTGCCGCCGCCGATGCGCACGGCATCCTTGTCGTAATAGCGCAACGCCGGAGCGGTTTTGCGCGTATCGAGGATGCAGGCCGTGGTGTGGCTGACCCGTTCGACATACATGTTCGTGCGGGTGGCGATGCCGGACATCCGCTGCATGAAATTGAGCACCGTCCGCTCGCAGAACAGAATTGAGGCGATGCGCCCCCTGACTTCCAGAATCCGCTCGCCCGGATAGACCCGTTTGCCATCCTTGACACAGGCCGTGAACTCCAGCGAGGCGTCCGACGACTGAAACACCTGCCGGGCGACCTCGACTCCGGCCACGATTCCCTCGGCTTTGGCCTCGATATAGCCAATCCCTTGCTGGCCCGGATCGACCGTCGCCTCGGTGGTGATGTCCCCCTGGTAACGGTCTTCTTCGAGCGCGAGCTGCATAGCTTTCAAGCGGCAAGTCTCGAAAAACTCCCTGAATGCGAGATTGGTTCTTTTTTCAGTCATAACTGCCAAATCAGTATGAGGTTAAAGAAATCGGGATGATGCGCGGCAGGTTGTGAACCGTGCTTCTGCAAGGTACTATTTTTTTGGTTTTCGCAACGGTTCGTGATGCCCGCTCAACCCGATTTCCGGCTCATCCGCACCTCTTTTGCACGGCAACGGCGAATAGATTACATTCTTGCAGAATCCTTCAGAATGCCGATTCCGCACTGTTTCCGACCATGAAGCTTCATCACTATTCCTGCGTCAGGCTTGTCAATGCCGTATTTTACGCACGGCATGGCGTGCATGAGGAGGAGCGCCGCCTCGGCGGACGGTACGAGGTCGACGCCGAACTTTTTTTCGACAGCATGGAAGCCGCCGCGACCGACGATCTCACGAAAACCATCGATTACAGCCAGGCATACGCGATCATCAGCGAGGTCATGACCGGTGGCGAACCGGCGTCGCTCATCGAGACGCTGGCATACCGGGTTGCATCGAGGCTGATGGAGGAGCTGCTCATCGCGGAAAAGGTCACGGTCAAAGTGCGCAAGCGCGTGGTGCCGCTCGGCGGGCTGTGCGATTATGCCGAAGCCGAACACATCATCGAAAAGCGCTGAGCGATGGAGCCTGTTACCGCCTTTATCGGCATCGGCTCGAATGTCGGCGACCGTCTCGCCTGGCTCCAGCAGGCCGTTGACCACCTCGCGCAACTGCACGGCACCGCAGTGACTGGAGTTTCGAGAGTTTACATGACCGAACCTTTCGGCGATCCCGACCAGGAGCGCTACTTCAACGCCGTGGTCGCCGTTGAGACCTCGCTCGAACCGGCAGAACTCCGCGCCCACTGCAAGGCAATCGAGCACGACCTGGGCCGCCCCGATCAGTACCAGCGCTGGAGTCCGAGAACCATCGACCTCGACATTCTGCTCTACGGCGACCGCTGCATCGAAAGCGACCTGCTCATCATTCCGCACGCCGAGATGCACCGCCGCAAATTCGTGCTTGTGCCCCTGCTTGACATCGCCAACCCGGTGCATCCCCGACTGCACCAACCAATCGCCGAGCTGCTGAAGAACTGCGAAGACCGCTCTGTTCCAGTAAGGCTTGTGGAAGAATTGCAGATCGGTCAAATCCGTCCGATCTGACTGATCCGACCGATCTTCAAATAAAAAAAGCGGGCCACTTTTCAGCAACCCGCCTGAAACTAAAGCTCTTCGCAAAAAACGCTCAGTTCGCGAACGTGATATTCAGCGTGCCCTGCTCGAAATCGGCGCCTTCGGTTTTGCGGCCTACCAGCACGTTCGGCAGTACGATGCTCTTGCGGAAGTTGTTGATGTCAACCAGCAACTCGTCGCCCTTGATGTTGACCGCGAGTTTCTCGACCTCGACGTTCGGCAGATAGAGGCTCAGCACATACTTGCCGTTGATCTTTTCGAGCGTCTGGGTTCTGTCGTTCGTGTAGAGCACTTCCATCGGATTCTTTCCGCTGAAGATCTCCTGGCTCAGATCGTAAAGCCTGTCGGGTTTGATCACCTCTTTGGTGGACTGGTGCGCCCTGAAAATCGGCACGGGGTAGAAGCAGTCGTCGATCACGCGAAGATACTTGGCCTGCTGGTCGATCAGGGCCTGGAGATATGGATCGCTGGAGTTCGGAGGCAGCACCTTGTTGACCACCGCTGCGTCGAGCTTGTAACCGAAGAGATTGAGGTAGGTCTGCACGCGCAAAGCCTCCTTGATAACCATGTTCTCGGGGTTGAGCACAACCCTGAAAGTCGTGATGCTTTTGTCCTGCAACATGCCGTGCAGCTCCTTCATGTGCTCGTTGACCTCGGGCATGAGCTTGAAGATGTTCTTCTTCGGCATGAACTTGGAAAGCAGCGGTGCGGCGAAACCGATAGCCTTGGAGTGCCAGCCGCCGATCTTCTCGGAATACCAGCCATAGGATTCGGGCATACCGAGCAGGCGCATGGTCTCGCCGGTCGGCGCGGCATCGACCACGACCGCGTCGTAATTGCCGGACTTCGCAGCTTTCCAGATGTAACGAAGGCTGATCATCTCCTCCATGCCGGGCACGATAGCCAGCTCTTCAGCGACGATCTCGTTTGCGCCGTCATGCATGAGAATCGAGGAGAAGTAGGAGTACAGCTCTGTCCAGTTTTCCCGGATTTCTGCAAGAACGTTCACCTCCATGGCGAAGAGATTTTTTTCGACCTCCAGAGGAGTCGAACTCAACTCGACGCCAAGAGCATCGGCAAGGCTGTGAGCGACGTCGGTGCTCATGATGAGCACGCGCTTTCCGCTGCGAGCGATCGCTGTAGCTGTGGAAGCCGATACGGTGGTTTTGCCCACCCCGCCTTTGCCCAGGTAAAGAATGATTCTCATGGTGTTGAAAAACTATTGTGTAAACTTGACTGTAAACTGAAAGCTTGTCTCGCGACGGCTCATCGCCGTCACCCTTTTTTCCCGCGTCGTTTCCCGCGGCCAGATTTTGCGGACGAATGCCGGGGTTTTTCGGACTTTTTCTCTTCAGGTATTTTCTCGATAACCGGCTCCTCGACTGGTTCTTTGACCGACTCTTTGACAGGTTCGTTTGCAGTTACGACGACCGGCTCGACAGGCAGCACGACAACCGGTTTGCTGACCACTTTTTGAATCGGAATATCCGATTCAATTGTCATATACGCTTCCGGCGCTTTCGAAACGGCAGCGACCACAGGCTCGTCGAGCGCCGCCACCACGACTTCTTCAGGAATATCGAACACTTCAGGTTCAACCGCGACGCTGATTTCCTCCTGAACCAGAGTTTCCATTTCCGATTCGATAACTGCCGCAACAGAAATGCGCTCGACGGCTACCTCTGCAACTTCCGATTCAATCAGAGATTCGACGACCGGCTCCGGTTCAGCGGTGATCGAAGCTTCCGGTTCCGATTCAACTGCCACAGCAACCGGAACACTCTCATCGATTGTCTCAGCAACTTCCGACTCGGCTTGAGCTTCGACTACCGGCTCTGGCTCTGGTTCGACTTCATCTGAGACCTCAGCATCTACGCTCTCGTCGACTGTCTCAGAAAGCTCCGGCTCAGCGATTACCGAAGCTTCCAGCTCCGGTTCAACTTCTGACGCAACCTCAACCTCCTCGACAACTGTCTCGGCAACCTCTGGTTCAGCTTGAGCTGCGATGACCGGCTCCGGCTCAGCGATTACTGAAGCTTCCAGCTCTGATTCGACTTCCGGCGCAATCTCAACCTCCTCGACGACTGTATCGGCAACTTCCGGTTCAGATTGTGCTTCGATGACCGGCTCCAGCTCAGCGATTACTGAAGCTTCCAGCTCTGATTCGACTTCTGACGCAACCTCAACCTCCTCGACAACTGTCTCGGCAACTTCCGGCTCGCTCAGAGACTCGAATATCGTTTCCAGTTCAGGAGCAGTCAACGCTACCGGTTCAGGCTCTACTTCAGCCGAGACCTGGATTTTTTTTTTGACCGGTATTTCTGGCTCCGGCTCAACTATGACCGAAGCTTCCGGCTCCGATTCAACTTCCACTTCGAACTCAACGTGCTCGTCTACAGTCTCAGCAGCTTCCGGTTCGGCAAGAGACTTGAAAATCGTTTCCAGTTCTGGTGCAGACAACGCTACTGGCTCAGGTTCGACTTCCGCTAAGACCTGGACTTTTTTTTTAACCGGTTCTTCGACTACTGGTTCCGGCTCAGGCTCGACTGAAGCTTCTGGCTCCAGTTTAACTTCCGTAGTGATCCGAACACGCTCGACAACTGTCGTGGCGACTTCCGGTTCGTTCAGAGATTCGAAAATCGTTTCCAGTTCAGGCGCAGTCAATGCTGCCGGTTCCGGTTCGACTTCAGCCGCTATCCGGATTTTTTTTCTGACGGGTCTTTCAGGTTCTGGCTCAGGTTCGGGTTCCTGTTCAAAAAAAAACTGTTGCTCGTCTTCAGCCTTGATCTGGATTTTTTTCCGGCGAGGCGCTTCCGGTTCAGGCCGCTCGTCATCGGCGGAATTTACCGAAATATCGCGCGAGAGCGAATTGACCGCGCCACGCGTTGCTTCGTCGTAGCCCATCAGTTTCCGGGCAATCTCAGCCTCCGCGCCACTACCCTCTTCGGCTTTGATGGCAAGCTTCTTCTTGCGAACTCCGGAACCATTTTCAAAACTTGCGGCTGGTGGCGCGCTGACGGCGGCTGGCGGTGGAGTATCGCGTTCGGACTCGTCGTAGCTCATCAGCTTCCGGGCGATTTCGTTGTCGTCCTCCATCTTGATCGAGAGCTTCTTTCTGCGCCCGCCCGCTCCAGCGCCTGAATCGTCAGTATCCGGCGCGCTGCTGCGCGAAACCGGCGAACGCTTCTCGCGGGAGGTGATCGGTTCGTCGCTGCCCGAAAAAAGATTGGCCTCGGCATGAGCGTCGTCGTCCTGGATGCTGATCTTCTTTCGGCGGATCGGCGCTCCATCGTCATCCGGCTCCTCGATGATCGGCGGGCGTCGCGATCCCGAAGCTCGCTCCTCACGAGGTGGCTCCTGATGCGCTGGCGGCCGCGAACTCTTTTTACCGCCGCCGCCGATGCCGGTCATTTTGACAATCTTGCCGAGAGAACCGAGAACGCCGTCATTGACCACAGCCGTTTTGATGGCGTTCATCACGAAACGCTCAGCCAGAGGATTGCCCGCGATGTTGGAAAGCAGCTCGTTCAGGGCGGTCAACACGGTGGCCATGTCGCCGGGCACATGCTGCAAATCCTTCATCACCTGGTCGCGCATCTTGAACGGAGCATCGCCGACCATGCTTTTGATCTGTTCGGCGATCCGTTTCAGGGAGGCGGGATCAGTCGGCAGCATCGACTCCAGGCCACGCATGGCATCTTGCGGCCCCATCGAACGGGGACGCGGCCCGGGAGCGGTGCCTGGCGGCTGGTAGGGCGGATAGGGAGCCTGCGGCTGCTGTGGCGCGTAACCGGTGGCCCTGTACTGTTCAAGCAAGTCCTGGCCGTAACCGATGCCGGCGTCCGGCACCGGAGCCTGCGGCGTGTTGAGCTGGAGGGAGATTTGCCGTGGCGGGCAGACGCTTCTGGCTGCCTGAAAAATCCTGTTGGCAGTATCCTGGGGGATTTCCTGACGATAATTGACTCCGAGATAATCCTCGATGATCGATTCGACAAGAGTCTGCAGCTTGACGATAGTGTCAGCTTCACGAATCTCGACCATGTCGAAAATCACAAAGATCGGCTCCTTGCCTTCACGCCGAATCTTGAGGTTCATGGTCGCGAAAGCGCTGTCCTTGTTCCGGCTGTTGACCGAAACCGTCCCAAGGCTGAAGCGATCGAGAAAATCCTTCGAAGCGCCCCGCGCCCACAAATAGAGAGCCTTGTCCGTGTAGATCAGATAGTCCTGATACACGATATTGCCTACCCGCTCCTGGTGGGACTCGTAAAAAACCCCGTCAAAAAAAGCGACAGGAGTTTCACCCTCGCCTATCAGCCGTTTCTGGAAAAACTCGGAGACGTCATCCAGTTCTGCCTGTCCCGAGATATAGAGAGAAATATTAGCCATTTACCGCTTCCGGTCACGTTACCAGTAATACCCGATCATCGTCGATAGAATGTTCGAATGGTCAAAATATGAAAACAAAAATAAATTACGTAACAAAGAGAGGAGATAAGAGGTAAGGAAAAGCGGAAAGGCTCCGCAGAATCCCCAACACCAACCAGTCACTATGCGACCAGGCTGGTTATAACCGCAAAAACTGAAACAAAAAAAGCAGTGACGGCATGAAACCTGTCACTGCTTTCAACGATCTGCTGAACGGTTTGCTTATTTGGCAAACTTGGATTCAACTTCTTTGGTAGGAACGGCATAGCCGGAAACCTCGGGTGAAGAACCACGAAGGCTGCCACCACCACCCATCGAACCGTAGGCATTGCGGTTGATCCTCATGGTGCCTTTGCCCAGCGAGTCAAAAAGCATACCGACGGTTTCCCAGTGACCTTCGACCATAACTTCGAAAATACGGCCTGCGGCGGCTAAAATGTCGGTAAAGAC
>CAIUQW010000106.1 GCA_903901395.1 uncultured Chlorobiales bacterium
GATGGCCGTCAGCACCATGAGCGTCCAGCTCGCTCCGGCGATCTTGCCAATATCTTTTTCGTCAACCATGTCGGCGATCAAGGCGTAATAAGCGGTCGTAGCCACCTGGAGGCCGAAGCCGAAGACGAGAAAAATGGCGCTGAGCTTCCAGAGGCCGACATCGCCCAGCGCGGAAAAGATGATGCTGACGAGGCTTCCCGTGCCGTCGAGACGCACTTCGTAGGCCGCCGTCGGCGCGAGAATGAAGGTGACAATGCAGCTCAAGAGACCGATAAGCACATACGGCGTGCGGCGATAGCCAAAAATGCTGTGCCGGTCGGAGAGGTTGCCCGCCCAGACCTTGACACCGAGAATGGCGAGCAGCTCCTTCAGGCTGATCAGCCCGAGCGCGATGGTCGCGGGCAGAAACAGCTCCTTGATCATCACCCGGTTCAGGATGTCCTGCACGAAGCCGAGCATGATGCCAAACCCTATCTGAAACAGCGAGAGCCGGACAAGATTGAAAATCCGAATAACTTTATTCATGGAGCGATGATACAGGATTGGAACTGTCTGAAAACCTCTTCGTCAAACGAGGCCGTAATTTACACAAAACCCTTGCTTTCTCAAGGATTGCGGCAGCCTGCCCGCTTTGGAAATCATGGTGATTTTGGTTATCGTGCTCTCAATAAAAAATCATCTTGGGGGTGCTTCACCGGGTGAAGCTGAGATCACACCCCTACAACTTGATGCAGGTAATGCTGACGCAAGGAAAGATGAAGCACGTTTCTCCCTCTCCTGCTTCACCGTCCCTTCCGACGCCACACTCCTGTTTTTCCTTCTGAACTGTTCGATGAACCAAGAGAACGCATCCTGCCCCGAAAAGCACTTTTTCGGCCCCGCCTCATCCAGAATTTCGGTTAAAGGCTCCATCTACCCGATCGAGGTCGGCATGAGAAGCGTCGCCCTCACCAGAAGTTACGAGTGCAAGGGCGTGCCCTTTTCTTCGATGCCGCTTTACGACACCAGCGGCCCGTTCGGTGATGCGGAGCAGGAGCACGATGTGCGTAAAGGGCTTGCTCCGGTGCGCGACGAGTGGGGCTTCGATTACGGCGCGATTGAATCGGAGAATGGCGTACTTTCGATGACGGGGCGCAAGCCGCGCGTGGCGAAGTCGGGCGAGTCGGTCACGCAGATGCACTTTGCCCGCAAAGGGGTCATCACGCCCGAGATGGAGTACGTCGCCATCCGTGAGAACCAGGCGCTCGAAGCGTGGATCGAAAAGTGCGGCGGTACGCCGGTCACCCCGGAGATGGTGCGCGACGAGGTGGCGAAGGGACGGGCGATCATTCCGGCCAACATCAACCACCCGGAGATCGAACCGATGATCATCGGGCGCAACTTCCGCGTCAAGATCAACGCCAACATCGGCAACTCGGCGCTCGGCTCGTCGATTGACGAAGAGGTTGAAAAAGCGGTCTGGTCATGCCGCTGGGGCGCGGACACAGTGATGGATCTGAGCACCGGCAAAAACATCCACCAAACGCGCGAGTGGATTCTGCGTAACTCGCCGGTACCCATCGGCACGGTGCCGCTCTACCAGGCGCTCGAAAAGGTCGGAGGCAAGGCCGAGGAGCTGAGCTGGGAGGTCTACCGCGACACGCTCGTCGAGCAGGCCGAGCAGGGAGTGGACTACTTCACCATCCACTCCGGCATTCTCGCCGCCACCTTGCCGCACGCCGAAGCGCGGCAGACCGGTATCGTCTCGCGCGGCGGCTCGATCATGGCCCGCTGGTGCCGCGCCCACAGGCAGGAGAACTTCCTCTTCACCCGCTTTGACGACATCTGCGACATCCTGCGCAGCTACGACGTGGCGGTCTCGCTCGGCGACGCGCTCCGCCCCGGCTCCATCGGCGACGCCAACGACGCGGCGCAGTTCAGCGAGCTGAAGACCCTCGGCGAATTGACGCTTCGCGCCTGGGCTCGTGACGTGCAGGTGATGATCGAAGGCCCCGGCCACGTGCCGCTGCACATGATCCGCGAGAACATGGAGATGCAGCTCAGGCACTGCCACGAAGCGCCGTTTTACACCCTCGGGCCGCTCGTGACAGACGTCGCCGCCGGATACGACCACATCAACTCGGCCATCGGCGGCACCTTCATCGCCAGCCTCGGCTGCTCGATGCTCTGCTACGTCACGCCGAAGGAGCACCTCGGCCTGCCCGACCGCGACGATGTGCGCGAAGGGGTCATCACCCACCGCATCGCCGCCCACGCCGCGGACATCGCCAAGGGAAGCGCCACCGCCTGGCTGCGCGACGAGCTGATGAGCAAGGCCCGCTACGCATTCGCCTGGGAAGACCAGTTCAGCCTCGCCCTCGATCCGCTCAAGACGAGGCAAATCCACGCCCAGAACATCGCCGCCACCGGCGACACCTCCGCCACCGCCAAATACTGCACCATGTGCGGCCCCGACTTCTGCTCGATGAAACGCTCGCAGGAAACGGCTGCCGGAGAGTGAGTTCGTTGCGAATAAGTCCTATTGGTCGTATATGAACTTATAGGACTTATGAGACCTATTCCCCACACTCCGAAACAGCAGCAATTGATACTGTGCGTTGATGAAAGCAAAACCATAGATGTGATTCGGCATCATCACATTTTCGTCCAGCGAAATCATCGAAAATTGTTCAGGCAACGTTCACCAATGGTGATTTACGATTGTGCCGATTAATGTCAGTTCAAATGGGTGTGCGTGGTTGGATTCGAGATTGGGAGACGTTTCGAAAGTATGGGTAGCCACGAGGGCTACCCATACAGCAGGTATAGGTTTTGGCGGTTTGACAATATCTGTTCGCCGTTTCGATTACCTTGCCGGGTTTTCGTCGTCTCGCTCCCAATTGCCGGGATTGTTTCTGATATAGGTTCTTATGTTGTCCAGATCACGTTCATTTCTGATGATCCGTTCAAAGTAGTTCCGCTGCCAGATTTTCCCGATCATATCCAAACCATTCTCCTCAATGTAAGCAAGCACATCATGTATCGACATTGATTTGAACCCCCCAACAACTGCACCAAGTGTAGGGGTAGGCCTCGCGCCTACCCTTTTTACGGCAACACAATGCCCCGATTGATCCTGTTCATTGATGACCACAATGCCATGCAGGTGATTCGGCATAATCACATATTCGTCCAACGACACCATCGGAAAACGCTCAGGCAAAGCTAGCCAATTGCGATCTACAATTCCACCGATTGGCGTCAGTTCTAATAGGTGTGCAGTGTCGGGTTTTTGGTTGGATTCGAGATTGGGAGGCGTTTCGGGAAAATGGGTAGCCGCGAGGGCTACCCCTACAGCAGGTAAAGATTTTGGCGGGTTTGCCAATATCTGGTCGCCGTTGCGAATGCAAATCGTTACGAAATATGCACCGCCTTTTGAATAATCATATTCGGCCAACCGAATCGAACGTCGATGATGTTTTTGATAATCGTAGTTCATCGTGGATCATAACGCTGGAGTTAAGCCGCGGCGCGTAGCGCCGTCGGCTTGAACGACTTGTTAGGGCTTACCTATTACCTTTAAATATTTCTCGAAGACTTGGTAAATCTACGATATCAAGCGCCGGAACATTAAAAGAAGCACCAAATCTCATTGCTTTTGGCTGCACGTCATATAAAGAATGTGATGAAATTTTGATAACAAATTGAAGGCCGCCACCCACAAAGTGATACAAATTATGCGATTTAACCCTTATAAACTTGACCGACGTTACCAAACCCTTTTGGACCATACCATCTTTGGAGGAAACTATAAAAACCCAAAATTCGTATCTTTTATCTACTGATCTGTTTTGAAGGCACTTTTTTATATTTTCTTGGTGAGGACCCAACTCTAAACCTTTCCAGTTCTCACCTTTAGCCATTGATGCACGCCAAACAATAGACAATAAAAGCAGATCAAGATTTGGAGTTGCGTTTATTTTAGTTAATCTATTAATAGCTACTTGATCGGGCAACTTTTTAATAAGATTGACACAGGGCTTTTCAAAATTATCGTTAAAGTATCCTTCGCAATCCATGCATAAAATCGGCTCGTAATAACCTTTCTGCCTTGGCCTCAACTCCTTGAGATCAGTATCTAAAACTAAAATCTTACGCTTTTCATCATATGGCTGTGCATACATGAATTCTGGAATAATATGCGACTTTTCTATCGCATCTTTTTGCCTACAGAATCTACACGTAGTCATATTTTGAGCCTAACAGTGTTTATATGGTTTCCGTATAAGAAACCTGATTCTTGATTCGTGTCAGCATACCCCGCCAGCTACCCGCAGTCATACAATCAGATAAAACATTTTATTTCATCATCTTACATCCATCACCGAATTTTATGCTGCGGTGTTGTACGGATCAGCAGAACACTCATCTGTTCAAACGCGACCGACCAATCAGCGTTCGTTCTCAAAAAAAGAATTTACCGCAAATCCCCCGACAAAACCAACCCCCATTAATACCCCGCCTTCACCGGCATTACCAGCCGAAAACCCCGTAAATCATTCACCGCTTTCGGCACTGTGAACAAGCTCTCCGAGGCGCGGAAGGTGATTTTGTCGGGGCAGCGCCAGCAACAACCTCGTTCTTAGCGTAACGCATCGTCACCGTCGGCAAGGGATCGTGGAGGTTCGAGATCAAAAGCGAACTCTACGTAGGCCTGAATCAGCCCCCGTAAAAGCAAAAAGGCTGCCCCGTCACACCTGGGCAGCCTTTAGAAGCTGAAATATACAAGCGTTGCCTTACCCTGCCGCTTCGACGATTGCCATGAAGTCGTCCACGTTCAGGCTGGCACCGCCGATGAGGCCGCCGTCGATGTCGGGCATTCCGAACAGTTCGACTGCGTTCGAGGGTTTGACGCTGCCGCCGTACTGGATTCTGAGGTGGTTTGCGGCCTGTTCGCCGTAGA
>CAIUQW010000107.1 GCA_903901395.1 uncultured Chlorobiales bacterium
AAACCGGCGTCGCCTCGGTGCCCGGCTCGGCCTTCTATCACGACGGCGGCGGCGAAAATCTCGTTCGCTTCTGCTTCGCCAAAGAGGAGCATATCCTCGCCGAAGCGTGCCATCGACTCTTGAAACTGCGGTAATCGTCAATCCATCAACCAAAAAGGAGTACTGGTTATGATCGTAAAACACATCTCGCGCGTCACGTTGCTGTCGAGGATGCTCGCCTTCGTGCTCTTGCTGACGCTTTCAGGTTGCATCCAGATGCACACGACGGTTCACGTCAAAAAGGACGGCAGCGGCACGATCGAACAGAAGATGCTTTTGACCGGTATGCTCGAAGGAATCATGAACAAGGCTTCCGGAAGCGTTTCGGCGGACAATGAAACTCTGCCGCCGCCAACGAAGGAGCAGCTCAACAAGATGTGCAGCGAGTTCGGCACCGATGTCAGGGTCGTTGGCATGAAGGAGGTTCACAGCAAGGCCGGGAGCGGTTACGTTGTGACCCTCGCTTTTGACGACATCAATACGGTGCGAATCAGCAATACGCAGAAGGCGAATATGAACCTCTCAGCCGACAGCACCGCAGTCAAGGCTGACAGTCTGGCAACCGAGGACGACAGTTCGTCGAAAGAGAAGCCGGAGACCTGGTTCACCTTCTCCATGAAGCAGGGAGCGCATCCTGAACTTGTCATCAACAAGCAGATGGAGCTGTTTGCCTCCTCCGGAAAGATTCCCGGCGCGGGCAAGTCCGGCAAGGCGAGCAAGCAGGATGAGCGGCAGATGCTCGCGATGATGAGCTCTTTTCTGAAAGGGATGAAGATGTCCGTCGATGTGGTGATCGATGGCCCCATTCTCAGAAGCGACGCGAGCAACCGGATCGGCAACCGGATTCTTCTCTATTCGCTGGATTTCGACAAGCTTCTGGCGCAGCCCGCCATGCTGACCGGAAAGTATGACGGTCTCTCCGATAAGGAGTTCGTTCGCCGGTCGGGAAAAAACAGCGGCCTGAAATTCGAAAGCAAGGATCAGGTGCGGGTTGTTTTTCAATGAAGTGAACGGCTCGGCGCGGGTTCTCTGCATCGGCGAGAAACCAACAGAAGCTTTTCGCTGGTTAGTTCAAGATGCGGTTTTTCGTTCGCTGAAATGAAGTTCCGGCGTATTTTTCATAACCAAATCCGGTTCGGAGGATGATCATGGAGATCGAACAGACAGTGATTGTACAGTGTCCTTACTGCGGCCAGACCTTCGAGGTACTGGTCGATTGCTCGATAGAGCATCAGGAGTATATCGAGGATTGCGAGGTGTGCTGCCGTCCGGTGAGCCTTGTCATCGATGTTGCCGAGGACGGCTCAGTCAGCGTTCAAACCATCGGCGAGGATGTCTGAAACGGCCATGCCAGATCATCCGGCAGATGAAATCCGGCAACTGAAGCAGCAGCTTGAAGATGCTCGTCGTCGCATCGATGGGCTTGAAACTGCGCTCGCTGAAAAGAGCCGTTTCCTGACCATGCTGCTTGAAACGTCGCCCGATTTTTTCGCGCTCAAAGATACGGGCTCAGTCTACCAGTTTGTCAGTCCTGCTCTTTGCCGCTTTCTCGGCAGGAGCGCGGAGGAGATGATCGGCAAATCCGATTTCGAGCTTTTCCCGTTCGACGACGCCTCAATGCATGTCGAGCGTGACCGTGAGGTTGTGCGCGCCGCTCGCCCGCTGGAAGGTGACTGGAGCATCATGGGACCTGAAGGGCGCTTCTGGTTCCGGGTGACAAAAAAACCGGTTTTCGACCGCGACGGCAAGGTCAATGGCGTTTTCTGCATGGTGCAGAATGTCACCCGGCGCAGAAAGGTGGAGATGGAGTTCGAGCGTTTTTTCAATCTCATGCCTGAGCTGGTCTGCATTGCTACGGCCAGCGGCTATTTCACGAAAGTCAATCCGGCATGGTCGAAAACGCTCGGTTATACTGAAGAGGAGTTGCTCTCCGCGCCGTTTATCGAGTTGATCCACCCGGACGACGTTGCATCGACAAAAGCCGAACTTGAAAGACGAGTATCCGGTCAGGAGGGAACGCTCAATTTCGTCAACCGCTATCGCGCCAAAGACGGCTCGTACCGCTGGTTTGAATGGAACAGCACGCCGGTCGAAGAGGGTGTTCTGTACGCCGTCGCAAGGGACATCACTGACCGCATCGAACAGGAGATGAAGACCCGCCGATGGGCATACGCCTTCAGGCTCTGTGCTCATGGCATCGCCATAGGAGACCCCAAAACCAACAGGGTGCTTACCTGCAACGAGGCATTCTCCCGCCTGTGCGGCTGGTCGGTCAAGGAGATCGAGGGCTTCTCAATCCCAGCCCTCTATGCTCCGGAAGACCGTGAAACGGTGATGCGCAATATCGAAATTGTTGACAGCACGGGATTTTCCAGTTACCAGGCAAGGATGTTGCGTAAAGATGGCACAACCATTCCTGTCCAGATGGATGTGGTCAGTGTCAGGGGAGAGGATGGACGGCTCATTTACAGGATAGCTACCGTGCAGGATATTACCGAGCGGCTCGAATCGCAGCGTGCCTTGCGCGAAAGCGAGGCTCGTTTCCGGTCGGTCGTGGAGTCCGCGCCGGACGCGATCTTCATCCAGACCGGCGGCTGCCTGACCTACCTGAATCATTCAACAATTACGTTGCTTGGCGCAACAAAAGCCGAAGAGCTTCTCGGGCGGCGTGTCATCGATATGATTCATCCCGATTACCGGACGCAGGTGAT
>CAIUQW010000108.1 GCA_903901395.1 uncultured Chlorobiales bacterium
AACCGACGGCAGCGCTCTGAGAGGCGCATGGCTGTAACTATCAGAAAGTCAACAGCTTGATGCCATCTTCAGCCATGGCGGCGGCCACGGCGGGTGGCTGGGCAATCGTAACGCCATCAATGAGAGCCGAGGGCTGCTTGCCGGTGTTCGGCAGGTAAAGCGGGCAAACCTCGACCTTCACCCCTTTGGCGATCAGCCCTTTGAGCAGCGCCTGGGGAGACTTGCCAGTCGGTTTGAAAAGCTTCTCCCTGCTGCCTTTCAGCGCAAGCTTGCCAGCCTCGCCGCAGATCAGCACGCGGACGGAACGGCCCTGGCTTAGGGTCTGGGATGAAAGCACCAACGCCATCATCTGCGTCATGGAGTCTCCGGATGTCACCACCACGAACAACCCTTTGGTCGCGGGTTGTACGGCTGCGGGCTGCGGTTCAGCGGAAGCGGTATCGAGCGTCGCGCCAAACGAAATGGTGGCGGTCAGCACGAAAGCAAGAATAGTGAAAGATTTTCTGAACAATGACATGAAGCGCTCTCCTTCTGTTGATTGGGATTGATAAAGGGGTGTTAACGGGCTTAATATACAACAAAAAAGAGAGCATTTCATACAAGCACGCGCCTGAGAACACTATTTTTTCAGCTTTTTATCAATCCGGTAACAGAAAACCGCAATCACCGCCACGGCTAAAATCAAAGCGATGGTTCGAGAGTTTCAATGGCCGACGCCAGCACGAGTGGTGGCGCTGCGAGAGCATCCCGCGCGACGCCGATACCTGCTTCTGCAAACGCTGCGGACGGCCGCCGGAGTGAGGCCAAAACGCAGGATCAAGTGCGCCTGACGCCCGATCACTCCATCGCGCTCCTGTCGTGAAACAGCACATCGGCCTTCGCCTCTTTCCAGAGGTCGCCGTATTTGAGCTTTTCGGCATCGGTGAAGCGGATGGCTCCGGCCAGAAACCAGGTCGATGGGTGTTTCTCCAGATCGCCGTCTCCTTCGCGGACGCCCATCGGCTTCAGGCCGGTCAGGCGATTATCCTCGCCGCGAATCACCTTCCACTGCCCCAGGATGTAGTGCTCCGCGCTGGCGGCCACCACGTCGAGCACCTCCTCGATCTCGCCGAGATCGCTGTCACCTCGCAGCGCCAGACCGCCATAGGCGTAAACGGTCGAACGGTGCGCGTCGAGCACGAAGCGCAGATATTTGTTCCGTGCCATCGTTTGCAAGGTCAGCCCGTCGAGCAGGTAGATGAACTGTTTGCCATCGGCGTCAATACCCGAAATCGAGCGCGGCAGCACTCCATCCTCTTCGGCGACGCTGAAATACCACTCCTTGTACTCCTCGAACAGCTCGCGAAGCAGCTCCAGTGTATCGTTTGACTGCATGACTCACCCCTTCCGGACAAATTCCGATTTCAGTTGCATCGCGCCGAAGCCGTCGATCTTGCAGTCGATGTCGTGATCGCCCTCGACGAGGCGGATATTCTTCACCTTCGTGCCCCCCTTGAGCACCGACGAGGCGCCACGAACCTTGAGATCCTTGATCACCGTCACGGTGTCGCCATCCTGAAGGATATTGCCGTTGGCGTCTTTCCAAACCCGCGCCTCCTCGGCCACTTCGGAGCGGCTCCATTCGTGGCCGCACTCGGGGCAAACGAGCAGCGTGCCGTTTTCGTAGGTGTATTCGCAGTTGCATTCCGGGCAGTT
>CAIUQW010000109.1 GCA_903901395.1 uncultured Chlorobiales bacterium
GAACGGCAGCAGGTCTTCGTCACGCATGATGTCGGTCACGCGGGTGTTGATGCCCCAGGTGACGTCGAGCTTGCGGTCGATCAGCTCCTGGCAGAGCGAAACGAACTTCTGCTTGTTGATGGTCGGCTCTTCGTCGGCGAGAATGAAGAAGCCCACGTTGTATTTCTTGACGAGGATTTCGATTTCGTCCACGAAGTTTTTCGGGCTGCGGGCGCGATACCTTCTCCAGAACTGCCACTGCGAGCAGAAGGTGCAGGTGAAGGGGCAGCCTCGGGCGAAGTTCGGCACGGCCAGGCGGCAGTTGAGCGGGGTGTAGATGTACTTGTCCCAGTCGTAGAGGCTCCAGTCGGGCGAGAGGGTGTCGAGATCCTCGATGACCGGGTGGGCCGCCGTGGCGAACACCTCGCCTTTCTCGTCGAGATAAGCGATACCGGTGATCTCGGCGCGGGCCTCCTTGTCGTTACCGGCAGCGATGGCCTTCATGAGGTTGACGGTTACTTCCTCGCCTTCACCGCGAACGACGTAATCGGTCTCCGGCGCTTCGGTCAGCACCTGCGGGTACATGAAGGTGGAGTGAATGCCGCCCATGATGGTGCGGATATTCTTGTTGACCTTCTTGGCGATCTTCATGATGTCCTGCGCCTTAAAGATCGACGGGGTGATATTGGTGGTCATCACCACATCCGGCTGGTTTTTGCGGATGATCGCCTCGATGGTCTCATCGGGCAGATCTTCAGCCATAGCATCCACAAATTTTACCTGATTGAAGCCAGCCTGCTTCAAAGCACCGCCGATGTAGGCAACCCAGCTTGGCGTCCAGTTACCTGCAATCTCGGCACCGCCTGAGTGATAATTCGGCTGAATCATCAGAATCTTCATCTGTCTCCACCCTCCGGATAGGTTGTTGTATGCAAATTCGATTGTATCGGCATGTAGTTACACGCTTGTCATGCAACACGTTGCGTGCTGCAAATAATTTCCTTGATTCTTAATTTACAACTTATTCCATAAAATTCCTGAGCCTGTTTCACGCATCTCAAACAGGCTGAAACCCTGGCGTAAGGCGTCACGCATCACTTCCGAGCCACGTGCATCAGCATCGTATGGTAGAAGCCGAAGCTGATCTTCTGCTGGCTGACGATCTTCAGTCCGAGCTTGCCGAGCACCCGCTGCATCTCCGCGTCCTTGATCATCTGAATGGTGGTGCGGCGCTCTTTTTTCGGGAAGAAGCCGCCAAGCCAGTGCTGGAAGGCGAGGATGTTGTTGAACGGCGCGTAGGTGAAGATGATCGGCCCTTTGGTGAGGCCCGCCAGGTTGCTGAAGGCGTGGGCGAATCCTTCCGCCGGGTAGTGGATCAGTACGTCAAAACAGACTACGGCATCGAACGTACCTGAGACTGATTCGATGGAACTTACTTCAAATTCGATGTTGCCCGCCACGCCCTCTTTTTCAGCATCCTCCTTCGTCTTGTTCACCATCTGCGAGGCGATGTCCGCCGCCTTGACGCGGAATCCGCTTTTGGCGAGGCGGATCGTGAAGAGGCCCGTGCCGCATCCTGCGTCGAGAATCTTCGCGCCTTTCGGCAGACCGGTGCTTTTGAGCCATTCAAACGCCTTGTCCATCATGACCGCGTGGCCCTGCCGGACGGTGGAGCGGACGGTGGAGAGCTTGTCGTCCCCGTAAATCGATGCCCAGCGCTGGAAGCCCTGGCCATTGAAATAGGACTGAAGCATCTTCTTGTGTTCTTCGACGTTGAATGATGGGCTGCTCATGTTGCTGTTTCGTGGTTGATGGTGATTGCCGCTCGCCTCCACCGGTCAAATCTGGTGGCTGTGCGCGCCTTCGATTCTTGTTTCGAGTTCTTCGTACAGTTCCTGCAATTGCTCGATTGTGCCTTCGTCCGCCTCCCAGAAGCCTCTCGAACTGGCTTCGAGCAGCCGCCGGGTCATCGACATGGTGGCATTCGGATTGAGCGCCGCCATGCGCTCCAGCATTTCGCGGTCTTGCAGGAAGGTCTCCGTGAATTGCTGATAGGTCCAGTCCCTGACCGCCGAGGCCGTCGCGCTCCACCCGTAGGTGTTGGTCAGGTGCGACTCGATCTCCCTAACCCCTTCATAGCCGTGCCTCAGCATGGCGTCGTACCATTTCGGGTTCAGGAGCTTGGTGCGGGCTTCGAGCGCCACCATACTTTCGAGCGAGCGGATCTTTTGCCCTTTGCCGAATCCGCCGGTGTCGCCGACCATGACCTTCGGCTTGGAGCTGCTGAGAACCTCGACCGATTTCGAGACGCCGCCAAGATACTCATAATAGTGGTCAATATCAGACAATCCGATCTCGAAACTGTCGATATTTTGAAAGGTCAATGTAACATTTTTCAGAGCGGATCGGAGGATTTCGGGACTTTCCTGCCAGTCGCCATCTGGCGAGAAGGCGAAGCTCTTGCGATTGACGAATGCGTCGGCAAGCTGCTGCTCCTCCTCCCAGGTGCTGCTCTCGATCAGGTGATTGACGTTAGAGCCGTAGTTGCCAGGGGCGTTGGAGTATATTCGGCTCGCCGCCTCGTCCACCGTGATCCCGAGTTCCGTGGCCTGCTGAAGCACGTGCTTGCGGACGAAGTTCATCGACTCTGGCTCGTCCGCCGCTGCCGCCAGCCGCACTGCGCGGTCGAGCAGACGTGCCTGGTGCGAGAGCAGGTCGCGGAAAATACCGCTGACCGTGACGACGATGTCGATGCGCGGGCGTCGGAGCTTTTCGAGCGGGATCAGTTCCACGTCGCCAATCTTGCCAAGCTCGTCGGTTTTCGTCCGCGCGCCAAGCAGCGCGAGCGCTTGGGCAACCCCTTCGCCGTCGCTTTTCAGGTTGTCCGTGCCCCACAGGATGAGCGCTATCGACTCCGGCAACTCGCCAGTTTCGCGGCGGTACTGCTCCAGCAGCTCCTCGGCTGAACGCTCTCCGGCTCTTGTCGCGAAGGGCGTCGGAATGCTGTAGGGATCGAGGCTGTGGATGTTGCGCCCCGTAGGTACGATCGACGGGTTGCGTACCAGATCGTTGCCGGGCGATGGCGGAATGTAGGCTCCGGCAAGCGCTTGCGTGACCGCTTCGATCTCGCGGTTTTCAAGCATGGCGGCAAGAATGCCATTCAGGAAGTGCCAGAGCTTGTCGAGCTGCCGGGGCTTGATGTTCGCTGATTTCTGGAGCCACGTGTTTGCCTCGTTCATGCGTACGGTGAGCGTGCCTTCGAGGAGCGATGCGGTGCTGACGCCCGCGGGAAGCGTTGCGGGCGGATTGCCGACGAAACGTTTGACCGCTTCATGACAGATCGAGGCGACCTTCTGCCACGATTCGCGAAGCTCCATCTGTTCTTCATGGCGCTCGACGAGCCCGTCGTAATCGAGCTTCAGACCCGCGCAGATCAGCTCGGGTAGCGAGTGGTTATCGAGTTCGGGACGCGCGTGGCTGACGAGCATCGCGAGGTTGTCCACGAGACTCTCAGCCGTCGGAGGTTCGCCGAGCACGTGCAAACCGAGCGGAATCATGCGCTCCTCGATCAGGTAGAGTTCGTTGTTGAGCCAGGTGATGTACTCCTCGTCACTGGTTTTTCCCGCCGGATTAGCCATGTCAAGCGTTCCGGCGAGGTCGCGAATCTGCTCCAGCACCTCGTCCGACGGGCGGCTGCGCCACGAACCAACCAGGTCGCGAAGCTGACGCATTCCCTTGTACAAGCCTGCATGTTCAAGCGGCGGAGCCATGTAGCTGACCAGCGTGGCGAAGCCGCGCCGCTTGGCGATGGCCCCCTCGCTCGGGTTGTTGACGCAATAGCAGTAGAAATGAGGCAGCGAGCCGATCAACTGCTTCGGCCAGCACTCCTGCGAGAGGCCGACCTGCTTGCCCGGCATGAACTCCAGTGCTCCGTGCGTGCCGAAGTGCAGTAGCGCATCCGCGCCAAAGTCATGATCGAGCCAGGAGTAGAAGGCCGCGAAAGCGTGGTTCGGCGCGGCATCCTTGGCCATGAGCAGTCGCATCGGATCGCGCTCGTAGCCGAAGGAGGGCTGCTGGCCGACGAAGAGATTGCCGAACATCGCGCCGAGGATGTGGAACCGGTTGCGGTCGTTGAGGATTTCGCCCGGCGCGTCGCCCCAGAAAGGCTCAATCCGCATATAGGCTGGAAACTCTTTGCGGTAACGTTCCACCGGATAGTGCGCCGCCACGTTGCCGTCGGTGCCGAAGACCAGCCGGTTGCCTTCGAGCAGCTTGTCGCGCAGCGCATCGACCGAGGCCGGGAGGTCGATCTGGTAGCCTTCATCCTTCAGCTTGCGCATGAGCCGCAGGAGGCTTTCGAATACATCGAGAAAAGCCGCCGTGCCAGCGTTGCCGAGGTTTGGCGGAAAGTTGAAGAGCACGATGGCGAGTTTCTTCTCCGCATTCGATTTTTTACGCAACAGCAACCAGCGTGCAATTCTCGCGGCAAGCGCGCGGCTCTCGCCAACGAGCGGAATGGTGCGCTCGCTGCCCTCTTCGAGTCCGGCAAAGACGTGCGGCTCGATGGCTCCGTCGAGTTCCGGCACGGCAACGCTGAGCGCGCTCTGGAGCGGCGTCAGGCCGAGGCTGTTCTCCCGCCAGTGGCCGATCGGTTGGAACGCCAGCGGTATGAGATTGAAGCAGGGGACGCCGATTTTTTTCAGAATGCCGATAGCTTCAGCCGACCTGGTCTCTGCCGGGCCGCCCACGAGCGAGAAACCGGTGGCGTTGATGATCAGGTCAACCGGCATCGACTCGCTGCTGGCGGGATCGAAAAAGCCTTCGAGCGCGGGCCGGAAATCGAGACCGCCGCTGTAGGCGATGCAGCACTGCACATCCCGCGACTCGAGTTCGCGGAGCAGGTTGATGATGTGCAGCATGTTTTCGGAGAGCAGCGTGGCGCGCATCACCAGAATCGCCACTCTTCCCGCGCCCTTTCCGTGTCGGTGCTTCAGCTGCCACTCCTTAAGCTCGGAGGTGGTCGAAAAGGGCTTGCCCGCGTCGGGATGGTAAAGAGCGGTGTCGGGATAGAAGATCGGATCGTTCTGCGGAAGCTTTCCCTTGTATCCCGGAATATAGCGGTCGATGAGCAGGCAGAGGAAGCGCTTCATGTTCACCTTCGAGCCGTTCAGCCAGAACTGGTGCGCCGCGATGTAGGTGTGAATGTCACGCGCCTTGCCGGGTAAATGCTTCATCAGCTTGCCGACGTTGCGCACCAGCGCGAGCTGCCGTTGGCTTTCGCCGTTGCCGTTGTGCGATGGCCTGAGCTTTGAGGCGAGCTGCTTGAAAATACCCTGAGGCTTCTCTTCCTCAGCATTTTTCTGGAGCGAGAACTTGCCGACCCTTGTCTGGCTGATGAGCGCCGGATTGCTCGTGATCATGCAGACCGGGCACGAGGCCGTTTCGAGCAACAGTTCGAGCGGGCGGACGATCTCCTCGCTGAAAAGCATCGAGCCGAAAATGAAGTCGGCAGCGGGAATCTCCCGTTCGAGCCGCTCCCAGGCGTGGCGGCTGTGATTGAGGCCGAGATTGAACATGGAGACATCGAGATCGATGTCGAACTCGCGACTCAACTCAGCCGCTGCCGATTTCAGCACGCTGTTGTTGGTCGGCTCCATGGTGATAAAAAGAAAACGCATAAGGTCGAATCCTGTTGCCGTGCATTGATTGTTTTGTTTTCGGACTGCTGGCCGTTAACGTGGCCATCAGTACTCCAGCTCAGGCGTTACAAACATTTCGACGATTCAGGCGACGCAATGTTGCGCGCTGCATGATCCGATGAAATGTTGCCTGAGACGTTGCGCTAAGGCTAAATCAGAAGGACGGGATTCTGCTGAAGAAGATTATGCGGAAAAGCGATGTGACCGGGATCATGGCCGTATCGAAGCGGCTGGCCTGGCATCGAGGTCAGGTATGCGGGAGAATGCAGGCTATGAAAGGCTTTGATGATGATACGAGCGATGCCGGAATGGCATGCCGACCATGTCTGTCGATTCAGGGATACTGCCTTGCCGCTAAGTGCGCCAGGTTCACGGTGACATCCTGTCAGATCAGGCGGGCTTTGAAGTCCGGGAGTAAGGATGCGGGTTTTCGACTTGCTGTTGAACGATGAAGTCTTCACCATCAGCCCATAGCCTAGCGCCGAGACCGCGAAAAAGAGCGCTATCTCGAAAAGGCGAAGAATATTTCTGCCGACGCCAAGTTTTCGCGTATGCATAAACCAGTTGCGTATGCCAGCTATTACATCAGAGAGGAAAGCGTATTATTTCACCCGGATTCCTGACGATGCTGAAAGGAGGAGATGTCTTTTAAACTGCTTAAATATAGAAAACTGAGTTATTAAAATGAAGCCGCGAAAGTGATCGGACTTCAGGTCTGATCCTGTTTTGGCGAGAAGGTGGCGTAATAAATTTCGAAAAGTGACAGTTCTGATAAAAAAAGAGAGGCTACTTGTTCAGAGCCTCTCTTTTCTGTTTGTCTTGTTCAGATTTGTCAGACCTCGATGCCTTCGAGACGATCCTCAAGATCGGAGTAGATTTCCTGAAGCTTCTCGATGGTGTCGGGATCGGCGGCCCACATACCGCGGCCACTCGCTTCGAGCATCCTGCCAACGATGTTCTTGAAGGCTTTCGGGTTGAGCTTCATCAGCTTGTCGCGCATAGCCGGGTCGAAGGCGTAGGTCTGGGCGGCCTCTTTGTAGACCCAGTCGTCGACGCCCTTGGTGACGGCGTCCCAGCCGAGCATATAGGTGAAGCGGTTGCTGATCTCGGTTGCGCCGCTGTGGCCCTGCGCCAGCATGCCTTCGAACCATTTCGGGTTGAGCAGCTTGGTGCGGAACTCGACCTTGAGCGCCTTCTCGGCGTCGTCAACCTTGATGTCTGCCGTGTA
>CAIUQW010000110.1 GCA_903901395.1 uncultured Chlorobiales bacterium
ACTTGACTAAATGTCAATTCTGCTTCCCCATATTTTCCACCACATTGAAAAATATATGCAAGATTATGCATACTTTTTATAGTATTGGAATCTTCTGCACCTAAACGCTTCTGCCTGATTTCTAAAGCCTCGCTCATCAATGCTTCGGATTCACTATACTGTTTTTTAATCAATAACAAAGAGCCAAGACCATTTAATATCGTCGCCATTTCTGGATCATCTGGAGCAAGCTGTTTTTTACTTATCTCCAATGATTTTCGATACAGTTGTTCGGATTCATCATAATTTCCCTGATCGAAAAGCAATTCTGCCTGTTCAATTATTTTATTTATTTCAGTAATTTTTTCAGTGGCACTCTCACCCTGCGCCAATGAGAGCTGCGTTATCATTAACAAAATGATGAGAGTGCATTTTATCACGTGTTTCATAGCCTAACAGATGGTTAGAGGTTCAGTAAATGGTACTGCTCGTCTGTTTATAAATCGGCATATCTTCAGGATACTACGCAAAGTTTTTGGAATTGTTGTCAAATTATCTTTTACGCGCTGCCAATGGACGGTCGGCTCCGCATCGTCCCGAAATAGCTCCAGTCACCATCGTGACGAATTGCCAATTCGAGCGCTGCGAGGGCGGAAAATGGCGGAAAATCTTGTATATTTATACGTTACAAGCACAATCCGTGTCGCTCGCTGAAAAATCCCCAAGCTTTGCTATGGCATGACAAGCACCGAATCGATCCAAAAAGCGCTCCAAACGTTCGCCGCCGCCGTTACGGAAAAGATGAGCCAGCTCACGCCGGGCGAACCGGAAGAGCAGCTCCGTACTCCTTTCGAAAATTTCATGAAAAAGGACGTTTCTGAAGCGCTCGGCTGGAAGATCATCTGCAATGGTGAAACGCCGCTGCCTGACAGGCTCGGGCGGCCCGATTTCGCTATTCAACGCAATCAGGCCCTGGTGGGATACGTCGAGCTGAAGGCTCCGGGTTCGGGCGCGAATGCGAAGCGCTTCAAGGGGCGCAATCGTGAGCAGTTCAAGCGCTTTTCGGCGATGCCGAACATGCTCTACACCGACGGCAACGAGTGGGCGTTGTATCGCAATGGAGAGCTGGCGGGCAAGATCGTGCGGCTTTCGGGCGATGTTTCGACGGATGGCGCAAGCGCCGTCACCGCCGATGATGCGGCGAATATCGAAAGGCTGCTGCGTGGATTCCTGCTTTGGGAACCGTTCATTCCGACCGGGCGCAAGGGCAAGATCGATCTCAAAGGCTTCGCCGACCTGCTCGCGCCACTGACGCGCATGTTGCGCGACGACGTGACCGACGCGCTCAAGGACGCCGAGTCGCCGCTTGTACACCTCGCACGTGACTGCTCTTTCTCGGTGTTTTCAAATTCCGGTCGATACACCCATGCAAAGAGGGGCATATCGCATGTAAATGCCGAAAATTAAACAGATTATTGCGCCTTTCCACCTCAAAAAAACTATCGCTACAACCCTATCATGATTACTATATTGAATGATACTATAAATATTAGCTTGATGATATGAACCTTCTGACCTCTTTAGAAATCTGTTCGGGTGCTGGTGGCCAGGCTTTGGGCGTTGAACAGGCCGGATTTCAGCATGTCGGTTTGATCGAAATCGAGCCAGCCGCATGTGCCACATTGCGCGTTAACCGCCCGGAATGGAATGTTTTAGAAGGAGATATTCACCATTTCGACGGCACACAATTCAAGGGTATCGACTTGCTTGCAGGTGGAGTGCCTTGTCTTCCCTTTTCGCGTGCGGGCAAACAGCTTGGCAGCGATGATGAAAGAGACCTTTTCCCGCAAGCCATCCGTTTGATTGACGAGTGCCGTCCTCAAGCCGTGATGCTTGAAAATGTGCGCGGATTACTGGATGCTGTTTTTGATGACTACCGCAACAAGGTTGAGCAGCAACTGAAAAAACTCGGATACAAGCCAGGATGGAAGCTTTTAAATGCTTCAGATTTCGGAGTTTCCCAGCTTCGTCCGAGAGTGGTTTTTATCGGTATTAAAAACGAGATCGCGGAACGTTTTTCCTGGCCGGAACCTCTGTGCCAGGAGCCTCTGACAGTCGGAGAACTTCTTTTCGACTTGATGGGAGTAAACGGATGGCGTGGAGTGGATGAATGGAGAAATCAGGCGAACAGCATCGCGCCAACACTCGTAGGTGGATCGAAAAAACATGGTGGACCTGACCTTGGGCCAACTCGCGCTAAACGCGCCTGGGCAGCTCTTGGCGTCGATGGATGCGGACTTTGGGATGAAGCCCCCGGACGAGATTTTTCAGGTATGCCACGGCTTACCCCCAGAATGACCGCCAGAATCCAGGGCTTTCCCGATTCATGGGAGTTTTCAGGAAGAAAAACAGCCGCGTACCGGCAGATCGGGAACGCTTTTCCGCCTCCTGTTGCAAAAGCTGTCGCCAATCAGATTCTCACTGCTCTTTCAGGAAAAAGAATCTATAAAGTAGCATGATCCCCTCACCTGTTGTATTTGCAGAAGCCCGAAGGGCATATCACATAGAGCTGTTGAAAACAGTTCTGACCGTTGATTCAAAAGGTGTACCGAGCAATGCAGACAAGGACAACAAGGCCAGCGTCAGGATCGCATCAGGAATCGCCGAGCTTCTGCAGGCGGAAACTCAAAGCGAGCGCCTTGCCGGGCAAACTTCAGGCAATAAATTCGAGGACGCTTGCGCCTCATTCGTAAGAGCAACCTTTCTCAAACTCAATCACTTGCGACCAGGCAAGTGGGATGTTCATCAGGTTACCGGACGAAACCGTCTGGAAATCGCCAGGTATGAACAATATGCTCATCTGGTTGCGCTGGACGAAGCGACCAAAGGAAACCCAGCATTAGCGGCGATGCTTGGCAGCGATTATACGATAACCCCCGATGTAGTCGTCGTCCGTGATACAGAACCCGACAATGTCATCAATTCCCAAGAAATACTGGTCGATAACAGCGTTTCCAGACTGGCCAGCATTCGAAAAGCCAATGAAGGCAGCGCTCTGCTTCATGCCAGCATTTCATGTAAATGGTCAATACGGAGTGATCGCGCCCAAAATGCTCGTTCAGAGGCTCTGAATCTCATCAGAAACAGAAAAGGACGGCTACCGCATGTCATGGTTGTTACTGCTGAACCCACGCCTTCAAGACTTTCCTCCATCGCTCTTGGCACAGGCGATATTGACTGTGTTTATCATTTTGCCCTTCACGAGCTTCAGGAAATCGTTGCAAATCTGAACATGCCGGAT
>CAIUQW010000111.1 GCA_903901395.1 uncultured Chlorobiales bacterium
ATGTTATTTCCTGATATATTAAGTGTTTCTAATTCAGGAAAATCTGTCAGCCATTTAATATTGCTTAGGTTCGTGTAGCTAATATCAAGATGCTTTAAGCTTTGAAAACAAGAGATCGTGTTTAATATTTTTTCAACAAGAAAAGCTTCGTTACTCAGATCAATACCAATTATATTCTGTTCTTGATTTAAAGATATTTTTAATTTTGTGCCAAATGTGCGCTCTATGTTGAGTAGGTGATCTAGATCAGTCATAAAAAAGGTGATTTTTTAGTTTTGTAGCGATGTATATATTATTTATTAATATATTTGCTCGTATCTCAATATATAAATACATAAAGACAGTGCGATTGACTTGTCCATTCAACTTAAGAAAAGTATCTCTTTTATAAGAGATAGAATAGCAAAATATCTCAATAAAAAGAAGTTGCTATAATCCCTCCATTCCACCTCATCCCCCGCATCACCATCGCAATCCCCCTCGCCTTCTCAGCTCGCCCCAACGCCCACACTCCGCCACAAAAAAATTTGCATCTGACAGCGCTATTCCTGAGATTGTGTTTGTAAGTAACGCATCCGTCAGACGTTCAGTAACCAGGCATCGATGGGCAGTGAGATAGCGAAAACAGAGTTCAGCGCGGAGGAATTCCGGCTGTTTCAGCAGAATCTGCGTAAGGAGACGCGGTTGCTGATGGAGTGGTTCTCTTCGGACGCCTTCGAGAAACGGGAGGTGATGTGCGGCATTGAACTCGAAGGGTGGCTCGTGGACGGCGATTTCAATCCGGCGCCGCGGAACGACGAGTTCCTCGCGCGGGTCAACAGCCCGCTGGTCGTTGCAGAGCTGTCGAAGTACAACTTTGAACTCAATGTCGCGCCACACCCGCTCAACCGTCAGCTCCCGGAGTTTCTGAGGAGCGAGCTTCAGTATCTCTGGAACTCCTGTTCACGACACGCGCGCGAGATGGGGTGCCAGACCCTTTTTACCGGCATCCTGCCGACCGTGCAGGACAGAATGCTCACGCTCGAAAACATGTCGTCGATGCAGCGGTTTCATGCCCTGAACCGTGAAATCCTGAAGTCCAGATCGCTCCATCCACTGAAAATTCACATCGAGAGCGCGAATGAGCGGCTGGAGGTGGTGCATCACGACGTTATGGCCGAGGCGGCGACCACATCGCTGCAAATCCACTTTCAGGTTCCCTTCAACCGGGCCGCCGCTTTTTACAACGTCGCGCATGTGCTCTCGGCTCCGATGGCCGCGCTTTCGGCAAATTCGCCGTTTCTCTTTGGGCACGAGTTGTGGGATGAGACCCGCATTCCGCTTTTCGAGCAGGCGGTGAACACACCGTCGTTCGTCGATCCTGCCGGAAGACCGGTGTCGCGCGTCACCTTCGGGCATGACTATGTTCGCGAATCGCTCAGGGAGGTGTTCCTCGAAAATCTCGATGGATTCCCGGTGCTGCTGCCGGTGCTTTTCGATCACGACCCCGGCATGATGCACCATCTGCGGCTGCACAACGGCACCATCTGGCGCTGGAACCGCCCGCTGATCGGTTTCGGCGCTGATGGCCGTCCGCATCTGCGCATCGAGCACCGCGTTCCGGCGGCGGGGCCGTCGATCCCCGATATGATCGCCAATATTCTCTTTTTCTACGGAGCGATGCTCTATCTACAACCAGAGGTGCCGCACGCCGATGTGTCGTTCGAACAGGCGCGGTCGAACTTTTACGCCGCCGCCCGCTCGGGCCTCGACGCGCAGGTGACGTGGAGAGCGGGACGCTCAATGCCGGTCGAAACGCTCATCATGCAGCACCTGATTCCCGGTGCGATTCTGGCGCTGGCCGAAATCGGATTTGACAGTCAAGACCTGCGTTATTACCTCGTAGATATTCTGGCGCAGCGGGTAGCGTCGCGTCGCAACGGCGCGTGGTGGCAAAAGAGCTTCATCGCCAAACATGGCCCCGACTTTACGGCGCTGACGCAGGCATACCTCGAAAACCAGCAGCGCGGCATTCCCGTCCACGAATGGAGCATCTGAATCACCTTCCCGTTCCGGCGCTTCACCGATTCGAGCGCCTGCCCGATGGCTTCATCGACGCGCCGGTGGAGCGGCTCGGCGAGATTCTTCCCGGCCCTTCACTGATCCAGATTGAGGGCGAGCCGGGGCCGCCGCTCTTCGTCTCGATCCTCCTGCACGGCAACGAAACCACCGGCTTCGACGCGATGCAGAAGCTGCTCGCGAGATACGATGCGCCCCGCCGATTGCTGCCGAGGCCGGTACTGCTCTTCGTGGGCAACGTGGCCGCCGCCGGGCGGGGATTACGCAAACTCGACGGACAGGCCGATTACAACCGCATCTGGCACGACGAGCGCTATCAGGAGCATCGGCTGGCGCGGGAGGTGCTGGCGGAGGTGGCCAAAGCGGCGCCGCTCGCCGCCATCGATCTGCACAACAACACCGGCAAAAACCCGCACTACGGCTGCGTCAACCGGCTCGACGACGCCACGCTCAGCCTGGCGCGGCGCTTCAGCAAAACCATGGTCTGGTTCACCGAGCCTCGCGAAGTGATCGCGGTGGCGTTGTCGCGCATCTGTTCTTCCGTCACACTCGAATGCGGCGTATCGGGCAATGCCGCAGGAACGAGTCACGTGGAGAACTACCTCCGCCACTGCCTCGAACTCTCCGCCGAGGCGCTTTTCACGCCACCCCCGAACCACCTCAGCGACCTGTTCCACACCACCGCGCGGATCATTGTGCCCGAGGGCGCGAGTGTTGGGTTTGGCGCGAGCGTTGAGAGCGCGGACATCTGCCTGCGCGAAGACCTCGAAAACCTCAACTTTGAGCGCGTGTCCGAAGGCACGGAGCTGGGGCGCTTCCGAGACGGCGCGAAGCCGCTCGTGGTGATCGACAACGAAGAGCGCGACGTCACCAGCCGCTACCTCGATTTCAGCGAACAGCGCATCATTACGAAGCTGCCAATCGTGCCATCGATGTTTACCCGCGATGTGCGTGTCATCATGCAGGACTGCCTCGGCTATATCATGGAGCCGTATGAGGTGAAGCGGGAAAAAACGGTCGATCCCGCCTCTTGACCGAAATCAAATGAGGTTGTCAAGTGAAGATTCAAAACGCATGAATGCCGGTATGTACTCGATAACCGGGAGGTTCCGTTATGATCAAAACGATTGTCGATCCAAAACCGGTTTTTTTGTTGCTCGTGAATTGTTCAGCCTGTATTCTTGTAAAAGATTAGAGGAAAATATCCTCGTTTTTTGCTTTGGTCAGATTTGAGTTAGCTCTTGTCAAGCGTATTTTGACCAGGTTCAGCAGTATTCAGAAAAACTTTCTTTGTGACATTCATGACTGACTATCATTGCCACCTGCTTCCGTGCATAGACGATGGCCCCGCATCCGTAGACGAATCCATCGAGATGGCTCGACTGCTCAGTAAAGCCGGATACCACACGGTTTACTGTACGCCTCACATGATCAAGGGGTTGTATGAGGCCGATAACGATAGCGTCAAAAAAGGAATAAGTGACCTTCAGGAAGTGTTGAACCGCAAAGGCATTGCCTTGAAGCTGCTTCATGGAAGAGAGTACTTTCTGGACAGCAATTTCATGGATTATATCAATGACCTTATGCCACTTGAAAATACATCATATTTGCTTATTGAGATTCCACCTCATACCTATCCGGGAATGGTTGAGGATTCACTCTCCGCAATAAAGCGACAAAACCTCATACCGATGCTTGCGCACCCTGAACGCTGTGAACTATTTTTTGAAAAACAAGTCACAGACGCTCCCAGAAAAAAAGCGAGTTTAAAAAACCTGTTGCAACGCATCAATCCTTCGTCACGACCACTCCCTCCTCAAAAAGAAGTCAGTGACAATAAGTTGCTTTTCTGGCTCATTCAAAACCAATTCGCCTTTCAGAGCAACCTGCCGAGTTTCAAGGGCATCTATGGAGAAAAGATTCAGGCAACAGCTCGATACCTCGACAGCCTTGGCGTCTATACGCACTCAGGTACGGATGCGCATAGTCTTGGAGGGGTGAATAAGCTGTTTGGCTTCGATGAACTTCAATGAAGAATAAAACCTCATACCGGAACTGAATGCTGTCATTGTTCCGGTATGAGGTAGTTACAGGAGAGTTCGAAAAATCAGAAACTCAAACCATTACGTACAACTG
>CAIUQW010000112.1 GCA_903901395.1 uncultured Chlorobiales bacterium
GGCGACCTCGGCAAGGTGTTCGACACGGCGCTGAAGGAGGCCGAACAGCTCAAGGACGAGTACATCAGTTCCGAGCACCTTTTCATCGCCATGAGCGAGGCGGGCGTCAAGGTCTCGAAACTTCTCAAGGATGCTGGGATTGACCGCAACGCCATTCTGAAAGTGCTGGCCTCGTTCAGGGGATCGCAGCGCGTCACGAGCCAGACGGCCGAGGAGAGCTACCAGTCGCTCAAGAAATATTCCCGCAACCTGAACGACCTGGTGCGCAAGGGCAAGCTCGATCCGGTGATCGGGCGGGATGACGAAATCCGCCGCGTGCTCCAGATTCTGAGCCGCCGCACCAAGAACAATCCGGTGCTCATCGGCGAGCCGGGCGTCGGAAAGACGGCTATCGTCGAAGGCATCGCCCAGCGCATCGTGGGCGGCGACGTGCCGGAGAACCTCAAGTCGAAGCAGGTTGCCGCGCTCGACATTGCTGCGCTGGTGGCGGGCACCAAATTTCGCGGTGAGTTCGAGGAGCGCCTTAAAGCGCTCGTCAAGGAGGTGCAGGCCTCCGAAGGCGAGGTGATTCTCTTCATCGACGAGCTGCATCTGCTGGTGGGCGCAGGTTCAGCGGAAGGCTCGATGGACGCGGCAAACATCCTCAAGCCTGCGCTGGCCCGAGGCGAACTGCGCTGCATCGGAGCGACCACGCTTGACGAGTACCGCAAGCATATCGAAAAGGATGCGGCGCTCGAACGGCGCTTTCAGACAGTCGTGGTTGATCAGCCGAGCGTCGAGGACACGGTTTCGATTCTGCGCGGCCTGAAGGAGAAGTACGAAATTCACCACGGCGTGCGCATCAAGGACGCCGCGCTGGTGGCCGCCGCCGAGCTTTCGAACCGCTACATCGCCGACCGCTTCCTGCCGGACAAGGCCATCGACCTGATCGACGAGGCGTCGTCGCGCCTGCGGCTTGAGATCGACAGCGAGCCGGAAGAACTCGACCGCATCAACCGCGAACTGCGCCGCCTCGAAATCGAGCGCGAAGCGCTCAAACGCGAACTCGAAGCGAGCGGCGGCGTCTGACTGCCCCCCACAGTCGGGCGTAAAGCACGACCCAAAGAGGCGGCTGAATCTCCGCAGCCGCCTCTGCTTTCGGGAACTCGCGACTCACTCATTGCTTCCCGGAATTGATCGGATAATCCCGCAAAAACGTCTAACCAATGGCTGTTCCTCGAGATAAAAATAAAAACAAGACTCCTGGACTTCCTCCGTAAATGCTCAGGGACACATGCATTTCATTATTCTTAGAGCTTATACTTAAATAACGAGTCACGTTTTACTTCTCTTTATATAAATGCATCGACTTTACTTGGTATGGCAAAGCGCTCTGTTAACAATTATTTTGCTTGTGCCATTGAGCAATGCTGTTTCCTCTCCGCTTCAGCTTGGCAACAACTCTTCTTACGATCTATCAGGATATATGTCCGTTTTCGAAGACCCTTCAAGACGGATGAAGATACAGGATGTGCTCGCAACGAACGTCCGGGAAGAATTCACACCTTTGCATGACCCGTTCAATGCAGGCTATTCAAGATCAGCATTCTGGTTCCGCTTCACGCTCGAACGCGGTAAAGGATTCCCTGGGAAAGGGTGGTTGCGCTTTTCTCCGAGTTACCTCGATGAAGTGACCATTTATATCCCTCTACCGGCAAAAGACCCGATGCGAGGCTCTTCCTATCGGGCGATTTCTCTTGGAATGATGGTCCCTGCCGAAAAAATGCCTGTACGGCATCCAGAGTTTGTTGCTCCGATTGATCTTGACATTGATAAACCTGTTACTGTCTATGTACGGGTGTTCAGTAATTCGAGCATCAATTTAACAGGATATCTGCATACCGATAAAGACCTTATGGAGTACACATCACAATATGTTTTCCGACAGTCAGCTTATCTCGGCATAGCACTCATGATCGCGCTGATGAACCTGATGCTCTACGCGGCGGTCAGGAGTACTCAATTTTTCTATTTTTCACTGTATGTATTTACCTCTCTTATAACTTTTCTTACCATAAAGGGGATGCATATCCTCTTGTTTCCTTCGCTTCCCCCGATAGTCCCCAATATGGTTTCCGGTATGGTGTCTGGCGGCGGTTTGATTGTTTTCGCCCTGTTTGCCTTATCTCTCTTCAAGGACATGGGGTTCCCCCTGAGCAGTCTCTTCCTGAAACTGATGATTCCTGTTGGCCTACTATCCATGCTCGCGGTACCGTTTGGCATGTACGCAATGATTATGCCCTGGGTAATGAAACTGTCCTTCGTGCTGATTGCCGTGATCATCTGGATGAGTTTCAGAGGATTTGTTCAAGAGCCGCGATACTGGATTACCTACCTGCTCGCATTCAGCCTGAATGGCCTTTCTTATATAGTGCTGTTTTTGCAGAATCTTGGCGTGCTATCAACGCAATTCAGTGGAATCAATACCTTTCAACTCTCATCTTTGGTCAATATTCTCCTGATTTTTCTCGCTATGACTGCGCGATTACGACGCGGAGAACTTCGCGTACTCGAAAACACCCGATTATCCGAGCAACGTGCAATCGAAATGGCTCAGGTTATGACCCAGGAACTGAAAGAGAACAAGGAGCGTCTGGAAGTATCTTTAGTTGCTGAACATCAGTCATCGGCACGGCTGCAACGTTTTCTTGTGATGTTGTCGCACGAATACAGAACTCCTCTGGCTGTCATTCAGGGAAATATCGATTTGCTGGAGCGGCAAATTCTGAAGTATTGCACAGACTGTCAAGACGAATTTCTGAAGATGCGGAGAGCTATCGGACGTCTTGTTGAAGTGATGGAGGTTTCACTCGATCAGAGCCGGATTACCGAGCCGAAGGTAAGAGGAGAGCAGCAGTGCTTTTCAATTGACCGGTTCGTCGCGCAACAGATCAATACGGTCAGGCTCATGTGGCCTGAAAAGACTTTTCAGTTTGAAGACTTTACCGATGAGCGGCTGCTTCAAGGCGACCTGCCTCTTCTCAACACAGCACTGTTCAACCTGCTCGACAATGCTCGCAAATACTCTCCTCTTTCAGCCCCGGTTGTTGTAAGCTGCAAGATCAAAGAACATACTGCCGAAGTCATCATCACCAACGCAACCGACTCGCCGGTGCCGGATGATTCGGAAACGCTGTTCGAAAAGTATCGTCGAGGAGCAAATGCTTTGGGCGTTGGCGGGGCAGGTATCGGTTTGTGGCTGGTGCGCGAGATCGCCAGCCAGTACGGTGGATCGATTCAGTTGCGTTACAGAAATGAGGGTATCGTAACGGCAACCCTCATGCTTCCCTTGTTCTCGGACAGTAGTAAATGCAAGAAGTTGTAAGGAAATGTCAGTATGTCAGAAACTTATATTAGTAATGTCAGAAATGGATAGGTTGACAGAGAACAGTTCAAATTGCACGACAGCATATGGTGTCTTCATTTCAGGAACAGGGAGATGTCTGGAAGGTCATCCTTATTGAGGACGATACTGACCTGCGTCAGAGCATCGCGAAATATTTGCAACTTGACGGCATCGAGGTGACTGGAGTGAGCACGGCAATCGAAATGTACCGTGAAATTTCCGCGCGGAGTTTTGAGGCAGCGATTGTCGATCTGTCGCTGCCCGACCAACACGGCCTGGTAATTGTTGAGTACCTCCGTCAGAATACCGCAATGCGAATTTTCGTTCTTACTGCTCGCACGCAACTTGAAGACCGTCTCGCCGCCTATCGGGCAGGCGCTGATCTTTTTCTTGTAAAACCAGTCGACTTTCGCGAGCTCAGCGCATCCATATTGAGCCAGATATGCCGCACGAAAGATGCGCATCGATCCATGCCGCTTGTTTTGCCAGACAATGGAAAGGCATGGAGGCTTCAGCAGGCAACCCGGGAACTGGTTTCGCCAGATGGCGTCAGCGTCAAGCTTACCACAAAAGAGCATCGATTCCTGCTGGACTTTGTCGATAATGCAGGACGTGCAATTCCAAGGGATCAGCTTCTGACGGCGCTTGAGTATCAGCGGAACGAGTACGGAAATCGGTCGCTCGATACTCTCGTTAGCCGACTACGCAAAAAAGCCCTCGCGCTCGGCAACTTTCCGCTGATAACCGATCAAGGAAGCGGCTACACCTTTACCAGTTCACTGTTGCTCGCCTGACGCTTCGAAGCGTATTTGCTTATACCCCTTCTTCATCTTTTCCGTAACAACATGTAAGTATTTGTTCATTGCTCTTTTGGGTGGATTAAAGCGATCTTTACAATGCAACGCGAGTGAACCAGGTAAAAACACCAGCAATTCATTACCACGGGCAAACAAACTGTTGCGAGTATATTTCTTTTTTTCAACCTTTTTATTTAGAGGTGTATTATGAGAAAAAAACTGCTTGCTTTAGGCTTGGCGTCTGCTGCGCTTTTCGCCGGTCATGATGCTATGGCATATTACGCGAGTAATACGATAACTGTTAATGCATCAGCGACAGTTGCATCGCCTGTAACAATTAGTCTAAATAAAACACAGCACAAGACTGCCGGAGAGCTCAACTTTGGTACAGTTACACAACCCACTTCTCTTGGTGGTGCAAATGTTTATATAAGTGAATCGGATACACGAACTACGGATGGGGGGTGTACTACAATAGGAGGTGAAACAAACTGTGGAGCAGCATGGTTCGATGTGAAAGGTGAGCCTAATGTAACTGTTTCGATCACTGCTGATCTTTATACTGTACTTTCAAACAACGCAAATTCTACCATTTTTGCTTATTTGAGCCTTTCTAGTACGTCTATACTGCTCGACATGAATGGGAATGGAAGCGGGTGTGTATTTGGTCACCTCGCAATTCCATACGATGCAAGTTCTGGCTCTTATTCTGGAACATTTAAAGTTGACGCTAACTATCAGTGATTTTAGAATTTGATGTTTATTATTATCAGAGTGCTTCTTTGATGGTGAAGCACTCTGTTTCAACTTTAACTTAGCGAAAACGCGATTTCTTGCATCAGAACGATAGGGTTAAGAGTATATTCTTGTCTTTGCAAACATTTGCATTGCAGGCATCATGAAACAGAAAATATTTACAGCGTGCCTGGTAAGCGCTGCATGTTTTAATGATCATGCAGCAATTGCTGCGAATATAAATGCAAATGCTACGGCGACAATCGTAGCGCCAGTGTCGATCGAGAAAGATACCGGGAACATTCATGGCAAAACCAGTGGCAATATGTCTTTTGGTTTCATTTCGCCCGGCTTTGCTCAAGGAACCGCTCAACTCTTTTCAGGCGGTACTGCAGAAGGTTCAAACGGGGTCAATATAACCGGAAGTTATGGTTCGTCATGGCTCATTGTAAGTGGCGAACCTGGCACAATCGTCAATATCTCATTTTCATCTGGAAACAGTTGTACTCTTACTCATGAGTCTGATCCAGAGAAACATCTTTATCTCATAAATTTAGAAACCGAATCGAGTACGGTAACAATCGATGCTTCAGGCAACGCTGCGTTCAGTATCGGTGGCACTCTCATGGTTCCAAGCAATGCGCTTCATGGGTTATATACAGGATCATATGACGTTTCGTTTGAGTTACAGTGACTATACGCCTGGATGCTTATTGTTATTGTATGGAACTTTGAATAATAACGATCCTGACCAATAATTTTGCAGCAATATACAACAACAAGAACCGTGATGATAAAACGTATTTATCAATCAATATTGCCTATGGCAGGTTTGCTGGGGCCTTGCCTCCAGCTTAATGCAGCAGAAGCTGACGCTCCCGCTTCGGAAAGTATCGTTTCTGCCATGCCAAATTCGATTAAGCCCGAAGAGTCGCCTGTTTCGCAGAGTTCTCTTGGTGACCTTGCGGTGTTTCCCAAGCGCATCATCTTCGAAGGACGAGCAAATACCGACGAAGTGATGCTTATGAATCGCAGCAACAGGCAGCTTGCTTACAGTTTGAC
>CAIUQW010000113.1 GCA_903901395.1 uncultured Chlorobiales bacterium
GCCGCTCCAGCGGGCCTCGATGCGCTCGCGCTCGCGATCCGAGGTGAGGGCGTTGAAGGTCTGGCGGTCGATGGCGAAGCAATCCTTCTCGTGCGCCTGGATTTCGTAATCGGTGGCGCGGTCGAGCATGGCGAGCAGCGCCTCCGGAGATTCCGGCAGCTCGCCGACGTTGTAACCCTCTTTCTTGAGGCGCTCCAGCATTTTATAGATACTCTTCGGCACGTCGAGCAAGGCTGCGCTCGCTTTGCGGCCCATGCCCGGCGGATAGTCGTAGACCACGAAAGCGACCCTCTTGTCGTGGTTCGCGGTGTGGCGCAGCTCGGAGAACTTTTTGGCCAGGGTGGAGAGACGGTCGAGGCGGTCGGGCAGGGTGTGCAGGCGGCCATCCTTGATCGCGCCGAGCACGACGGGGCAGACCGCGCCATCCATTTCCGGCAGGGCGAAGGTCATGGCCGACTGAAGCGGCACGACGCCCTGGGTTTTCCATGATTCGACATCCTGGATGAAGAGTGGCTGGGCGACCACGTAGGGAGCGTTGATCTTGCCGAGAATCTCCTCGCGCGCGGCAGCCGAAGCGCCGGGAGTGGTCGCGCCAGCGGGACCGCCGACGAAACCGAAGCCCATCATGTTGATGAGCATGTCCATTTTTGTATGGGTGAACCATTCGCGCGCGGCGACGTGGCCTTCGACGCCCATCACGAACACCGGCAGGGGATTGAGTCCCTTCGACTCGATGGCGCGGATGGTGTTGTCGATGTACTCCTTCTCCTGCAACAGGTGCTTGCGGAAGAAGAGCAACCCGATGTTTGGCTGTTTTTCAGCGTTTTTGTGCTTTTTATGGAGCCACTTTTCATAGTGGTGCAGGTCTTTCAGGTACTCCGGCGCGTCGGGATGGTAGAATCCCATCGTCGGAACCTCCTGCACCTTCTCGGCTTTTACGTTCACCTCGAAGTATTCCGCCATGATGTAATTGAACATCGAGGCGAGATTTTCGGCGGTCGGATGCATCCAGTAGGTGTACACCTGCATCCAGTTCTTGAAATCCTTCGCCTTCTTCGGAATCAGCGGCAGCATGGTGCGCATGATCTTCAGAAGCTTCATGTAGCCGTAGAGAGCGTCCTCGTCACGGCCTTTGACGAGCATTTTGGCGACCTTCTTGACGATGTCGGGCATGCCGCTTCCATCCTCGGAAACGACGTAATTTCCAACTTTCGTCATGTGCATCACTTCGGGCATCGACTCGTAAGCGAAGATCGTTTTGACCTTCGACTGGTCGATCTGCTCCTGGAGCCAGTCGGCCTGGTTCTTGAACTGGATCAGGGTGGTGAAGATGCAGTCCGCTTCGCGGATCGCCTTGCCTGCCTCCGGGTTCTGATGTTCGAGATCCTGGTCTGTCCACTGGGTCAGCTCGGCGTGCCGACTGACCAACTCTTTCACTTCCCGCCATACGCGCTGGTTGCACTGTTCCATTCCGACAACCGCGGCAATTCGGATTTTGTCGCCCATAGATAACTGAGATGTGCTTAATTGAGGTTTTTCAGGCTTCGTAATGTAATAAATCCCGCTTTGATATTACAGGCTAAAAACATGTTAAGGGCTTTTTGCCCGAAGTGGCTGGCAAGAATGGAACGTTGCTTCACTTTTGTCGCTCGCCGCTCAAGCATTCTCCCTGGCCATGCCGATCAGTTGCGGATTGTTCCCGGATAATTTTAAAATGAAAAGAGTTACGGATAACGCACCTCCCTTTTCCGAATGCTTGAACCCTGCGCTGCCAGCAAGGAACGGTTGACGATTTCCGGATATGATCGGGTCGGGAAAAAATGTGAATGGCACTCTCCGTGCAGAGCGCAAGGTCGGTCAGCGTGGATGAATCACCTTTGAGTGGCGATGAGACGGGTCGAGCAAATGGAGATCAGGAGCGTTTGCGAGCGCCGGATCCCGGTGTCAATCCTTTCAGGCTGTCATTGAAACGCTGGTAATAGGTCTCTTCGTGAATGAAGGAAAACTCGTAAAGTTTTTTTGAAATGGAAAAAATACGATACCCTGCCGCTTCCAGCCGGTCGATAATGGCTTTTGTTCTGTCGAGTGGTACGGTTCTGAACCGGTGGTGAAACTCGACGAGTAACTGATAGACGGGAACTCCGGAGTTCAGAATATCGTCGATCACCTCATACTCGGAAGCCTCGATGTCCATCTTGAGTATATCGATCTGATCGACGCCGATTTCAGACATGAGTGTCGAGATTCTTTTCACCGGCGCCTCTATGGGGGCATAGGCGCCGCCCCATTCATCGATCAGGGTCAGCATTCCGGGGAGCGGTTTTCCCATTTTGTTCACGCGGGGATAAAGCCGTAGCGTGCCGTCAAAGCCCCCAACGGCATGAGGGTAAAAATGGAATTCATGGGGCATGTTTTGCGAGGCTATCCAGTCAATCCAGATGGGGGTAGGGTCGAACGCATGAATATGACAGGCGAAGCTGTTGATCATGCCTTTATCGAATTTGATATTATCGGCAATTCCAAGCGAGAAAATTACGCTTGAACTGTCGATGCCGATGGGCGAGAATGTCCAGCCTCCAACAGAGAATGTCTTACAATACAATTCAATTTCAGCCTTGATCTCATACCCGATCATCTGGCGGAGCAAGATCTTTGACTTTTTGAAGAATTGCATAGATGCGTGATACTAATAAAGCATGATGTAATGTGTATGTAATATTATATGCAATTATCCCGAAATGGTAAAAAAAAATATCTTCTCAGGTTTTTTGAGAACTGGCTGTGTCAGCAGGAGATGCTGGATGTGACGAGCGCGGCGTCCTGAATGACTGTATTCTGGAGAGCTATCCGATCAGTAAGTCGGTTTGATGCAAGTTGCAATGACGTATTATCGGGCGAGGAAGCAATCAGCTACGGTAATTTGAGGCTTTCGTTGAAAAGCGGACGATAGCTCTCTTCATGGATGAAAGAGAACTTCCGGTATCGTTCGCCAATGTGGAAGATGCGATACCCGGCGGCAGAAAGTTTTGCCAGCGCCTCCTTTGTTTTTTCAATAGGTACGTTTTTTGCAGTGTGGCTGAACACGACGAGCAACTGGTAGACCGGGATGCCGGATTCCAGTATGTCGTCGATGACGTCGTATGCCACGGCCCCGATGTCCAATTTGAGGAGGTCGATGGAGTCGACACCGATTTCCGACATGACGGTCGATAAGCTTTTGGCTGGCATCGCCGGGGCGTGGTTGTTACCCGTGAACTTGTCGAACAGGGGAACCCTGGCCGAAGCGGAGCTTTCCTTTGTTTCGAATTGAGTATTCCGCTGGATGGCGCTCTTCTCAGTGCCGATGGCATATGGGTAAGCGCGAAATTCTGGTGATGAATAATGAGCGCTGATCCAGTCGATCCAGCCTGGAGTTGCATCGAACGCATGAACATGGCAGGCGAAGTTGTCGATCATGCCTTTATCGAACCTGAAGTCGTGCGCCACGCCCAAAGAGAAAACTACGCTCGAACTGTTGATGCCGATTGGCGAAAATATCCAGCCTCCAGTCCGGAACAGTTCGCAATCCATTTCGATTTTATTCGTAAGCTCGCGGCCAAGCATCTGCCGGAGCCTCAATATCGGTATCGTATAGGGTGACATGGGCGAAAATTCACGTAGGTGCAACAATCATCTAACTATAATATATAATAAAGTTATAATAAATAATAGTGTTTCTGAGGTTATTATATATAGTGTGTAAAAGCAGAAAGGGCTGCCTGAATGACAGCCCTTTCGAGTGCGCCGGGTTTGACGGCATCTCGATGCGATGACCGATCAGTAGGTCAGGTCGATGCCGGCGATGAAAGTACGGCCGGGAGCCGGGAATCCTTCCGCTTCCGAATACATTGTGTTAAAAACGTTTTTGCAGTTAAGGGTTGCCGAGATGTTGTTCGAAAGCTTCGCTTTTGTTCCAAGGTTGAAGATTATAAAGTCACCAGGATAGGCTTCATAATCTCCGAGGGTTACTGTTTTGGTCGCTTTGACCCTGCTCATGTACTTGCCGTCAACAAGGCATGAGATTTTTTTAGTGGCCTGCCAGTTGATCCCGGCATAAAGAGTGTGCTCAGGCCTTCCCGGCAGCCATGAATCGTCTGCCAAATCCTTGGCGTTCAGGTAGCAGTAGCTAACGTTTGCCTTGAGGCTCTTGATTGGGGTGACATTCAAACTAGCCTCAATGCCCCATATTCTGGCATTCTGGATGTTTTCGTATCTGAAATACTCCTGATTGACGTAATGACCAGGGTTATAAGGATCAGGTATCCTGAAATCAATCGGGACAGTCGAAACCGTGACCGGATAGTACCTCGATTCAATCAGGTTATTGTAATTGTTCACAAATCCGGCTACATCCAGTGAAACCTTTTCACCGAACTCCTTGAACATGCCAAGTTCATAAGCGGTCATGGTTTCCTTGTCGAGGGCCGGGTTCGTGATGCCCGGCCATAACCCGGCATCACGTACAAATCGCTCTGAAAGGGTCGGTGCACGGAAACTCTTTCCAACAGAGGCACGGAAAGACAAATCATCAGAAGCCTTATAGTTTGCGGCCAAGCGTGGGCTAATGGCGTTTACTGATTTGTTAGCAATAGCAGCTGTAATCGTGTTGGGATCGGTGAATGGCGGATTGGTGAATGGAGCGATAGCGTAATTACGGTAAGTCACCTGATCGGCGTTGATGCCGCTCCAGTCATAGCGTAAGGATGCGAGAAAAGTCAACTTGGATGTCGGCTTGTATTCGTCCTGCAGGAAGGCTGCGAAGTTTTTTTCTCCGCTGTACTGCAAACAGTCGTTGGAAAGCGCTACCGGCATCGGAATACTTACGGGGCCGAATTGGTTAAAACTTATCGATGATATCGGTAATGTTGCCGCATATTGTGTTGACTTTACATCCTCGGTGTTGGCATCGACACCGAGCAGGATGCGGTTCTGGTCATTCGCCTTCCAGTCAAGCTTGACGCCAATGCCATAACGGTCTTCAACATCCTTGTTGAACTCTCCCGGGAATCTAAACCTCATCCCTGGATAGTAGAAAAACGGTGGAGACGTCTGGGCGGAAGCAGAGTGGTTATATTCGATTAACGACTCGTTTTTTGTGTAGTAGAGTTTAGTGTCGAGGCTGATTTTGTCGCTTAACAGGTTTACATAGTTGAGGCCGACCAAGATGTTTTTGCGGGCAACAGTGTCATCCAGCTTCGTTGGACCGGTGGCATCGTAACGATGTGCAAGGTCGGCGATCTGGCTGCTGCCGATAAATGGCCACTGTGTTGGATAGCCGCCCTCGCTCTGATTGTAGAAGGATGTGAGCTGGAGATACTGCCTCGAGTCGATGGTGTACTTCGCCTTCAGCTTGACGTCGTTGATCGTGATCGACGAATTAGCCTTGTAACCGTCGTCCTCCGAGTGTGAATAGAGTAAACTGTAATTCCATTTGCCGCTCTTGTTGCCGAATCCGGCATAAGTGCTCCAGAGAACAGGGGTATAGCCTTGTCTGTAGATGCTTTGGTCACTCGACGGAGGTGCATCATAGAATCCTGCGCTTCCTCCAGCTTTAACCTCGAATTTATCGGGCAGAGCACCGTAGACGTTCATGACGCCGCCCATCGCTCCGGATCCGTAAAGGGTTGCCGCAGCGCCTTTCAGCACCTCGATGCGTTCCGCAGAATTCATATTCATGTTCGACCAGGCAATTTCACCAGTGGTCGGATTATTAATCGGGAATCCATCATAGGTGCCTTGAACACGAGTGCCGATCGCGCCTCCCTGGAATGCATTCGAACCGCGAATTTGCAGAGTCGAGGTGCCGTTACCGGCAGATCTGCTGACATTGACGCCGGGGACATTCTGTACGGCATCCGCAAGAGTTGGGTTTGGTGCTTTTTTGATCTCATCCGTTGAAACCACGTTCGCCGTTACAGGCACTTCGAGCCTGTCCTGCTTGTACAGGGCGGCGCCGACAACAACCTCTGAGGCCATGATGGTGGTCTGGCCGAGGGTGAAGTTCAGCGTGGCGGTCTGGCCGTCGCCGACGGCGATGACCTGGGTCGTCGGGGCGTAACCGATGCTCGAAACCGTGACTTTCTGCTGTTTCGGCGGAACATTCTTCAGAACGAAATTACCATCGATATCCGTGGCCGTCGCAATGTTGGTGCCCGCGATCGAAACCGCCGCTCCGACGACGCCTTCACCATCTGATTTGTCCGTGACGCGGCCTTTCAGCACGCCATCCGCGCCATAAGTTGTCAATGGAGCCAGCGACGATGCAAGAAAGGTCACCGAAAGGGCGAGCCTCCTGATGCCAGAACCCTTTGCCTGCTGCTTTTTCATGAGTGTGTGTGTTGGGTTGTTGGTGTTGTGTGAGCGTTAGTGGACATAAAATTCCAGCAGACAGTCGTTGACTGTTGCGTTCTGCTGCTGCTCATCGGCACGGGAGGGAGGCTATCGGTGTAACTGATCGTACGCATCATCGCATCATATTATGGGACGTGCTGAACGTAGTAAATCTAAGGTGAATCGATACAAACTCCAAGCAATGGATCGCTCTTGAGAGTCGATCAAGCGCAAAAAAAAGCCCTGCGGGTTTCGCAGGGCTTTGCATATTAAGAGTGTGAATTCGCTTAACGTTTTATATGACGCCAAGTTCCCGCCCTATGGTCGAAAATTCGGTGATAACCTTGTCGAGATGCTCTTTTTCGTGAGTGGCCATGAAGCTCGTTCTGAGCGCTTCGTGACCGGGCATGACGCCGGGGCGGATGAAGGCGTTGACATAGACGCCGGCATCGAAGAGCTTTTTCCAGAAATAGAGGGTTTTCATCTGATCGGCGATCAACACGGTCACGATTGCCGTGCGTGACGGCATGAGGGTGAATCCGGCTTTCAGCAGTCCCTGGCGGACGTAATCGGTATTGGCGATCAGGCGCTCGGTCAGTTGCGGCTGCTCCCTGATGATCTTAAGGGTCGCCAGTACTGCCGCCACGCTGGCCGGAGTCGGCGAAGCGCTGAAAATGAGCGCTGCGGCGGAGTGCTTGATGTAGTTGATCACCGAACGTTCGCCAACCACATAACCGCCGAGCGAGCCGAAGGTTTTGGAGAAGGTGCCCATGATAAGGTCAACCTCGTCGACCAGACCGAATTCGGATGGCGTGCCGCGTCCGCCCCTGCCGATGACGCCAACGGCGTGTGCATCGTCGATGACGATCCGGGCATTGTACTTTTTGGCCAGTTCGACCAGTTTGGGAAGATCGACGATTTCGCCGGAGACCGAAAAGACGCCATCCGAGACGATCAGTCTGCCAGCGCTTTCGGGGATGTTCTGGAGCACCCGTTCGAGGTCAGCCATATCGTTGTGACGGTAGCGAACCTGGCTCGCGCCGCCGCCAATCGCCATGACCGACGCGGCCACGAGGCTCGCGTGGTTGTCGCGGTCGGCGACGATGTACTCGCCTCGCTGCACGATGGTCGGAATGATTCCCTGGCCGGTCTGGTAGCCGGTGCTGAAGAGCAGGCAGCGCTCTTTTTCGAAAAAATCGGCGAGCTGCTCTTCGAGTTCGATATGGAGGCGGACGGTTCCGGTCATGTAACGGGAGCCGGAACAACTCGTGCCGTATTTTTTGATGGCGTCGATCGAAGCCTGCTTGACGCTCGCCTCGGCGGTCAGTCCAAGATAGTTGTTGGAACCGGCCATCACGAATTTCCGGCCCTCGATAGAGACTACTGGTCCTTCGGAGTCATCGATAGGGCGGAAGAAAGGGTATACTCCCAGCGCCTTGATTTCGTCGGCAAGGGTGAAATCAACACACTTCTTGAATATATCTTTTGTTTTTTCCACGGGTTGCGGTTTTACTTCCACGTTCTGGGCAGGCACTTGAAATTGATGATCGCTCTCTTCCGCAATCCTGTTCAGCAAGGCTGCCTCGGTATTGCGGATTTAGCTATGAATCAGAAATGTATTAAAATTTTCCTTTTTTTGATAAACTGCCCGGCGTTTTTTGTACGCTTGCCGAAGAGGGGCCTTGTTGGCATGTTCAGGCAGAAAAGCTGGATAATCATTGAAAAAAGAGGATGTCGTTTATGGATGGCGTGATTCTGGTTACCGGTTCGACCGGTTTCATCGGTTCGAGAATGGTTGATGCTCTTGTGGCTCAGGGGCGCCGGGTGCGGGTGCTGCTCCGGCCAGAAAGCCGCGCGGGATCGTCATCGTCTCAACGCGCAGGCGTCGAGGTGTCCCGCGCCGCGTACGGAGACGCGGAGGCGCTTGGCAGGGCCGTTTCGGGCGTTGCAGCGATCATCCATCTTGCCGGCGTTACCAAGGCGGTCGATGAGGCCGGATTTGCTCAGGGCAACGTAACGCCGGTCGAAAACCTGCTCGAAGCAGTGAAGCGGCACAATCCTGGACTCAGCCGCTTTCTGCTCGTCTCGTCGCTTGCCGCCATCGGGCCTGCGGCCTCCGCATCGCCAGGCGTCCGTGAGTCCGACAAACCGCATCCGGTCAGCGCTTACGGACGCAGCAAGCTGCTCGGCGAGGAGGCGGCGCGGCGTCACGCCGGGAGCGTTCCGCTGACTATCGTCCGTCCGCCAGCCGTGTACGGTCCGGGAGACCGCGACATCCTCGAAGTGTTCGCGATGATGAAAAAAGGGTACTTGCTCTCGGCGGGTTCCGGCAAGCGGCAGCGTTTCAGCATGATCCACGTCGATGAACTGATTCGCGGCATCGTGTTGGCGCTCGACTCGGAGAAAGCGGCAGGCGAGGACTATTTTATCACTTCCCCTCGCGGCTATGCCTGGGACGAAGTGGTCGAAGCCGCCCGTCCGGTTCTCGGATTCCAGCGGCTCGTGCGCATCGATCTGCCGAAGCCGCTCGTGTTCGGTCTCGGCGCGGTGCTTGGCGCTGTCGCTCGCCTGACCGGTCGCCCGGCTTTGATCAACAGCGACAAAGCCAACGAGCTGGTGCAGGATTACTGGGTGTGCAGCCCGGAAAAAGCTGAGCGAGAACTCGGGTTCAGGGCATCGGTTCCGCTTGGCGAGGGTGTCGCGGAAACGTTGCGATGGTACAGTCGGGAAGGGTGGTTGTAGGGAAACATGGACGATTTGGAGTAAGTGGAAACAAAATCGTCCGCATGCCTGAACAATAACCGTTCACTCCAGGCTGGCAGGGAGAAAACAGAAAAGGCTGGCGCGGATTTGCTTCCACGTCAGCCTTTCTTTTCGTGCCCGAGAGGAGATTCGAACTCCTACACCTAACGGCGCCACCCCCTCAAGATGGTGTGTCTACCAATTCCACCACTCGGGCATTTTTTATATCAGGGAACAATACATGCACCCAGTGAGAATAGAAGGACTCGAACCTTCGACCCTCTGCTTAAAAGGCAGATGCTCTACCGACTGAGCTATATTCTCAACCAAGCTTCCCGGCTTCTTAAAAGCCTACTTGTTCTGGTACCGCAAACGCTTCTTGTGCCTGTTCTTACGGCGCTGTTTTTTGCGTTTGTGCACTGCCATTTTATGGCGTTTTCTTTTTTTTCCGCAGGGCATGAATGATAAAATCTTACCTGTGTTTTAGAAGGCAGGTAATATAGGGCCTCGAACCATTAGTACCAACAAAAAAATGAATGTTTGGATTTTTTTTCTTTGATCGGGCATAACCGATGTCGCGCCAGAAGATGGAGGGGACGATGAATTTCTGGATTACGCTTCTTCTTTCACTCCGTCGCGCCGTTCAGCGCCATGATTGCCGAGCTGACGGCGCGGATGGTGGCTGTTGGCGATTTGCCTTTGTTGGCTCCTTTTTCCTCCGATACCCACGGACGCAGCTCCAGAGGTTCGATGGTGCGGCTTGTTTCACGGCTGATGCGTTCCAGCACTTTTCCGCTGGCTGCCGGGCCGGTCACTTTGACGGGCGCTCCGTCGAGCGGAGCCGAGGTCAGTTCCGTGACGGCGAAGTACTCCCGTTCGCTCGCGTCCTTCACCGGCCAGTACCGGAAATAGCCGATCTTGCCGTTCCTCGAAATGGAAAACGCTGCGTACTGCTCTTCGAGTTCCAGCACCGCCAGCGGCTCCTTCGTCGCGGCGGAGAGGCGGGTCACCGCTTCGACATGCACGCCGCTCCAGTTCACGTTGCGGTGCTTGCGCAGCTCGCTTTCGATGAATCGCGCCGGTGCGAGCGGATAGAAGAGCAACATCCGCCGATCCAGTCCGTCGGGTTGAAGCGCCTCCGGCTCCAGCGCCAGGTCGTGCCACTGCCAGGAGTCGGCCTTGTCGAGAAAGTAGCCCGCTTCGATTTTGCACAGGTTGTCGCGGTCAGCCGGGGCGGCATCCGCAGGGAACCAGGCAGGCAAGGTCAGGATTTCCGCGGGTGAAAAGCTGAGCGCGACCGGCTCGTCCCGCCACTCTTTGAGGACGCCCAGAAGCTTTTTCGACAGACTCGCGCCTCTCGGGCTGCCAAGATCGTCAAGACCGCCGTCGATGGCGCGGCACATGGTCATCGTAAAGGAGCCATGACTGGTCGATTTCACTCTCGTTACGGTGGTGGTTTTTGCGTCGAACGCGCAGGCTATCTGACTTCGGCTCATTCAGTCAAGGTTAAGATGCTGTTGAAGGAGTTCCAGCTTTTTCTTGCCGATTCCTTTGACCTTCAGAAAATCGTTAAAATGTTCGACTTTTCCCCCACTCTCTTTGCGGAACTCGATGAGCCGCCTGGCCATCACCGGGCCGACGCCGGAGATCATCTGCAACTGTGCCGCTGATGCCGTTCTGAAGACGATTGTCCCGCTGAAATTTTTCTTCGACGACGTGTGCCTTACCGATGATCTCTGTGTAGACTCCTCTTGCTCCTCACTGACTGCAACAGTGCCGGTACTGTCAGCTGCCGCCGCTGGATTGTCGGGTTTCATCGCGAGGCTGAGGAGGCTGTCCACCTCGGCCTCGGAGTAGCGGGCCGCCTCGGCTTTCTGGATCGCCTTGTCGGCATCCTGCACCGAGCCGCTGTACTTAAGCGCTCCGCCGAGCAGCAGGAAAAAGGTGAGCACGGTGACGGCGGTCATCTCCGCCTTTGTGACGCCGAGTTTCACGGCGACATTGTCCAGAAATTTCATAGGGGTTGAAATTCTGTTGTTGTAAGGGGTATTCAGAATATCGCAAATCTTTCGTATCCGGCAGGATACCGCACGCGAATTATTCCTGTCAAGAACCTGTCATTCTCCTGTAGGGACGGCTCTTGTGGCCGTCCTTTTATTCTTCACACGAACTTCAGACGAAAATCCTCCTCACCCGGCGCGAGACCGAGCAGAGCAGTTCGTAGCTGATTGTTCCGGCGGCGATGGCTTGTTCGCCCGCGGTCGGGCCGTCCCAGCCGAAGAGTACCGCCGTGTCGCCGACTTTGACCGAGGCGTCGTTGCCGAGATTCACCATCGTCTGATCCATCGTGACCGTGCCTACCTGCGGGAAGATTTTGCCGCCGATGCAGATCCGCGTCCGGTTCGAGAGCGTACGGTGGAAGCCGTCGGCGTATCCGGCGGCGATGGTGGCGATGCGCGTCGGCTCCGGGGCGCTCCAGGTGCGGTTGTAGCTGACTGACGCGCCCGCGGGCAACTCCTTGACGAAGATCACCCGCGCCTGGAACTGCATCACCGGTCGCACGGGCACGGGCGACGGGGCGGCGTCAATCGGGTGGCAGCCGTAGAGCAGGATGCCGGGGCGCACCATGTCGAAGCGGGCGTCGGGCATCGAGATGATCGCGCCGCTGTTGGCCGCGTGTTTCGTGACGGTTTTGCCCGTCCGCTTTTCGTACGCGCCGGTCACGGCGAGGAAGCGCTCGCGCTGGCGGGCGGTGAACCCCTCGGGCTTGTCGCTTTGCGCGAAGTGGGTGTAGATGCCCGCGAGTTCGAGGTTCGGGCTGGCCTCGATCAGCTCCAGCAGCCCGGCGGCCTCTTCGGGCGTGACGCCGAGTCGCCCCATGCCGGTATCCACCTTGAGCTGTATCCGCAGCTTTCCACCGTTCGCGGCGGCAATCGCCTCGGCTGCGCGTACCGTTTCGTGATCGCAGACGGTCATCTCCACGCCGTGTCGAAGGTAGAGCGCGATGTGATCCACAAGCGGCGAGGCGAAGGCGAGGAGGCGCGAGTCGGGCTGCATCCGGTGCTCCTGACGAAGCTCGATGGCTTCGTGGATGTTGGCCACGCCGAAATCACGCACGCCCTCCGCTTCGAGCGTTGCCGTCACCTGCGCGGCTCCGTGGCCGTAGGCGTTGGCCTTGACGATCCCCATGACGCGGCACTCCGGCCCGGTGATGGCGCGGATGCAGGCGAGATTGTGGCGGAGATTGCCGAGCGAAATGAGCGCTTCCGAGAGGTTGGGGCCGTTCGGCGCGGCGGCGGAGTTCTGATCGTGACTGGCGCTCACAAGGGTGACTGATGGTTGCGGTTCATGCCGGAAGCCGGACATGCTCTAAAAAAACGCTTTTTGCGCCGGATTGTCAAAACAATGGCGTTCCGCTGACGGAAATCGGCAATTATTGTTATATGTATTATTATTCCTGAAAAATCCATCATCAGAGCATCGAGCGCCATGATCAACGA